>JBEAZM010000081.1:0-4952 GCA_041170125.1 Actinomycetota bacterium | reverse complement strand
GTGCAACAACTTTGGAGCCTGCCGGCAACAACTCCACGACTGCACTAACTGTCGCCAATCCGGAACTGAACACCACTGAATGACCGTGTTCGAGTTGGCCAATTGCAGATTCGAATGCCTCAGTGCCCACTGTGCCTTCGCGAATATAGCCGTGGCCCTCAACACCAGCGTGGAAAGTGGTTGCAAGTCCAATTGGATAGTTCACGGGTGCGCCGGGCGTGTGAGGTGGTCTGCCAGCGGAGACTGCGATCGTCTCCGGATGCAGCTCAGGGCGGTTGGTTTCATCGTGTTCGTGCATATGCCGAGCGTATGCGGAAATCGGTCATTTAGTCATTAGGGTCTGCCTGTGAGCAAAAGTCGTCCGGTTGTTGCAGTGATTTTCGGTGGTCGTTCCAGCGAACACTCAATCTCCTGCCTGTCGGCAGATAGCGTCATGGCTGCAATCGACCGCACCGAATACGAAGTGGTCCCAGTTGGCATCACCCGCGACGGCCGGATGTTCCTACAGAACACCGATCCGGACGCGTTGTTTAATCAATCCGGTGAATTGCCAGAAGTAGCCATCTCCGGCCAGCAAGTAGTGCTCTCAACCGATCCGAACATCAGAGGCTTTATCAGTGTTGATGGCAGTGAATTGCCAACTGCTGCCCAAAAAGTTGATGTGGTTTTCTCGTTGATGCACGGGCCCTACGGCGAAGATGGCACCATCCAAGGTGCACTTGAGTTTGCTGGTTTGCCGTATGTCGGCTCCGGTGTGTTTGCCTCGGCTGCCGCGATGGATAAAGTCAACATGAAAAAACTCCTTGCAGCCGCCGGACTTAAAAATGGTCCGTATCAAGAACTCAAACTTGGGGATTGGCAAGCAGATCCCAAAACAGCCATCCAGAAAATTGTTGAGCTGCAGTTTCCAATTTTTGTTAAGCCAGCTCGAGCTGGCTCCAGCATCGGCATTTCAAAAGTAAAAACCGAGGCCGATTTAGCAACCGCAATCGAACTCGCTTTTGAACACGATGCAAAACTTATTCTCGAAGCTGGACTCGAAAATATTCGAGAGATTGAATGCGGCGTGTTGGTGAATTCGGAAGGCAAACCAGAAGCATCTGTACCAGCCGAAATCATTGTGGCTGGTGAGTTCTACGATTTTGAAGCGAAGTACTTAGAAGACAGCGCTCAGTTACAAGTACCTGCAAATCTAGATCCTGACACCATCGCAAAAATTCAGGCTGCCGCGATTGCAGTGTTTGAAGCGGTTGATGCTGAAGGTTTTGCACGATGTGACTTTTTCTTGACAGCGGACAATCAAATTGTGGTTAATGAAATCAACACCTTGCCCGGCTTCACTGCCATTTCGATGTTTCCGCGCATGTGGTTGGCCTCCGGGTTGTCTTACCCAGAAATTGTTACCCGCTTGATTCAAGATGCAATCCGCAAAGGAACTGGACTTCGATGAACGTTGGCGAACTAAGTGAGTTCGAATTAATCAGTCGGTTAGCTGCAAAGTTTCCGGCTTCGAAGCATGTTTTGCTCGGTAGTGGCGATGATGCGGCCGTGGTTGCCATGCCAGATGGTGACGTTGTGATTTCGAGTGACATCGCAATCGAGGGAGTGCACTTTCGCCAAGACTGGAGCACTGGCAGTGAGATTGGTGCAAAAATCGCAGCAGCCAACCTCGCCGACATTTGCGCAATGGGTTCCTATCCGGTTGCGCTGACTGTCGCTATTGGTTTGCCGGCATCAACCGCCGTGAATTGGGTCGAGCAACTTGCTGCTGGTATTGCGGATGAATGTGCTCGTGCCAAAGCAACTGTTGTGGGTGGCGATATCAGTCGCAGCAATCAGCTCGTAATTTCCATTACCGCAATTGGCCAACGGCGAGACCAAACCGTCATAACCCGCTACGGAGCTGAGGTTGGGGATACCGTCGCAGTGGCCGGTGAGCTCGGTTGGTCAGCTGCCGGGTTGTCATGCTTATCGCGCGGACAACTTGGACCCCGTGAGGCAGTGGATAAGTTCCGACGACCTACGCCTGACTACTCAGCGGCTTGGCGGGCAGGCAAAGCCGGTGCCCATGCCATGATTGACATTAGTGATGGCCTACTAGCCGACGCTGGCCATATTGCTAAGGCCTCAGGTGTAGCGATGGATTTGGATTCGCGGGCACTTCAGCCAGATGCTTTTCTGGTGCGCCTCGCCCGTAACCTCGGCGTAGATGCCAACCTCTGGGTCTTGGGAGGCGGCGAAGATCACGCTTTCTTAGCAACTTTCGCCAAAGGTCAGCGGTTGCCGGCCGGTTTCGTCCGGATTGGCGAAGTGATTGCCGGCTCTGGTGAGGTGTTTGTGGATGGTGAAATCCCCAAAATTCCAGCCGGACACGACCATTTCACCGCAAAATAGGC
Organism: Actinomycetota bacterium; assembly: GCA_041170125.1. Taxonomy (GTDB): domain Bacteria; phylum Actinomycetota; class Actinomycetes; order S36-B12; family UBA5976; genus JAFMIT01. Next base: position 2,556 of record JBEAZM010000081.1, on the reverse strand, counting down.
ATTTTCTAGAGTCCGGTTTTGGGCAAATCCCGGTTATCGGCTACCCTTCGCCGGCGCGTGTCGATAACGGCATGCTTAGATTCTTAACAAGGAGTTCCATCGTGGCTAGCAATTGCGACGTCTGCGGCAAAAGCCCATCTTTCGGACATTCCATTTCGCACTCACACATTCGCACCAAGCGTCGGTGGAATCCGAATATTCAGCGAGTCCGCGCAGTTGTTGGCGGCACCCCAAAGCGCGTTAATGCATGTGTTGCATGCATCAAGGCTGGCAAAGTAACTCGCGCTGCTTAATTGCATAATTCACCGCCGCGTCTATCTAGGCGCGGCGGTTTTTTATTAGCCTCCGCCCATAGTGAAAAGGGAAGCCATGGCGAACAGTTTCGATGCTGAGTTAATTCGGCGTTGGGCAGCCATGAGCGTTGAACTTTTACGAACTCATCGCGCCGAATTGAATGCTTTAAACGTATTCCCAGTTCCAGACGGCGACACGGGCACCAACCTTTACCTAACTTTCCGGGCAGCGGCAGAAGCCGAACTTAATCGCACGGGATCTGCCGACGACACGACTGATGCGCTGCAGGCACTTGCCCGCGGAGCGTTGCTTGGGGCCCGCGGCAATAGCGGAGTTATGTTGGCAAGTGTGCTCGCTGCCATGGCGGATGAAGCTAAAAAACTTGTTGAAGCAAACACCCGCGTGACTCTCTTGGCACTACTTCGGGCTGGCGCAACCGCGGCGCGAGCGTCAGTTTTACAGCCAGTTGAAGGAACTGCTTTGACGGTTTTGGATGCTGCCGCAAACCTTGATGCTTTCCGTCCAGAACAGTTCGCTCAGGCAGCGCGCGAAGCTCTTGCTCTAACCCCAGAAATGTTGCCCGCATTAAAGGCTGCCGGCGTGGTTGATGCTGGTGGTCGCGGGGTGGTCCTATTGCTTGATGCGCTAGTGGCTGCGTGGGCCGGCAATGAATTGCAATCTCCTGCCGTCGGCTTTGTGCCACTCGAGGTACCGCGGGCCGCTGAATGCAGCCCCGATGCCATGTTTGAACTAATGTTTTTAACCACACCCGAGTGGGTGGATGAGTTGAAGCCGCTGCTGCAGACAGCTGGAACTTCGATTGTGATTACCTCTGGTGCGCAAGATGTCCAAGTGCATGTCCATTTGAATGAGCCTGCCGAATTCTTGAACAAACTACCCAGCGAAATGCCCGTGCGCGAAATTCAACTCGAACTCTTAACGCCGCTGCCTCAGGCTGTTCGAATCGTCGCGCAGGTGTTTGGGCCAGGGCTCGTACAGACACTTGCGCAGGCCGGTGTCCAAGTGGTTTCGGGCGAACCAAATCTTCGGCCGAGTGTGCAGGATTTTGTGGCAGCCGGAGTCAAGGCTCAAGCAAATACGGTGTTGTTGTTGCCGTCAGATACGGATTCGATCGCGGTCGCGGAACTCGCTGCAAACGAGTTGCAACTTCTAGAGATTAACGCCGAAGTTGTCGCCACAACCTCGCTGCCACAAACTCTGGCAGCCGTTTCAGTATTCGATGTGAATGCTGCAGTTGCCGAGGTAAAAACCCAGCTAGAGGCAGCTGCATATGGTGTGAAAACAATTGCGGTTACGACAGCAAGTCGAGCTGCCGAAACACCAATCGGTGAAGTGCGTTCAGGTGAATATCTGTTTCTAGTCGATGGCGAGCTGGCTGCTAACGCGGTTGATGTGTTGCCTGGGTTGACCTCGCTAGCCAAAACTTTTGAAAGCGCGGAGTTGATTACAGTGCTCGTCGGCACTGATGCTGAAAGCGCAACGACCGTGGAGATTACGAATCGAATTCACGAAATGAACAGTGAAGCCGAAATCGATGTCATCAACAGTGGCCAAAAAATTTGGCACTACTTGATTGGGGTCGAGTAGTGCACGGACTAGAAACAAGATTGCGCGAAGTGGTTGGGGCGAAATCGGCTAACGCCCTCGAAAAGGCATTTGGCTATCAAAATGTAGGTGATCTGCTGCGGCATTTTCCACGTCGCTACGCCACTCGAGGTGAACTCACTGAAATCTCCACACTTCGGGCTGAAGAACATGTAACTGTCATGGCGGATGTGGCATCCGTTACTCGCCGACCAATGCGCTCAAAAAAAGGCAGCCTGCTCGAGGTGGTTGTTACAGATGGCAATGACTCTTTAAAGCTGACTTTTTTCAATCAAGATTGGCGGGCAGAATCTTTAAAACCTGGTCGTCGCGGTTTGTTCTCCGGCAAAGTGACAGTTTTCAATCGCACTCGGCAGTTAGCGCACCCAACTTACGTTTTGGTTCCGAGTGACACCGAGCCTGACCCAGAAGCAATCGCTGCTTTCGCCCGCGCTTTCATTCCGGTATATCCAGCAACTGGTTCGCTGAACAGTTGGGCAATTGAACGAGCGATTGACCTGGTACTTGAGGGTCTTGATCCTTTAGCTGCCGATGGCTTGAGTGATTTTGGCCCGAGCGAATATCCAGATCTCGCAACCGCTTTTAAATTGATTCATCAGCCAGAAACCGCAGCCGATTATCAACTTGCTCGTGAGC
>JBEAZM010000080.1:0-3284 GCA_041170125.1 Actinomycetota bacterium | reverse complement strand
GGGCTGTATGGCACTAACGTGTACGAATTGTCATTGCCAGACAACACTTTCTACTTCTCTGGCTACGTCTGGTTGCGTTGGAGCAATCCAGATCTCGATCCTGTATCCGGGCTCGAGTTTGTAAATGCGGTTGAGACCTGGGGCTTGATGCTTACGCCGCTCACGGAATCCCCTGAGCAACTTGCAAATGGTGACTTCGTTCAGACGCTGTCAGTGCAGGGTCGTTTCTACAAGTCCTTCAAACTGAATGACTACCCGCTCGATCGTCAAACACTATCCATTATGTTGGAAGACACCACAAACACGATTGATGCCATCCAGTACCGAGCTGACAATGAAAAGTCCGGCTTAGATCCAAACTTCCGAGTTCAAGGTTTTGAGGTACTTGGACTTTCGGCTCAGAACTATGAACATAGCTACGGCACGGACTTTGGTTATACCGGAACCGATGCAGCTCAGGTGTACTCAACCCTCGAATTCCAGATTCAGGTTGAGCGCAATCCAAACTTGTTCATCTGGAAGCTGCTATTCCCACTGCTTTTGGTGCTAATCACGAACTGGCTCACACTGCTAATCAACCCAACCCACGTCGAAGTTCGCACCGCAATGCCGGCTACCGCACTTTTGACCACGGTGTTCTTGCAACAGACTGCGTTGGAGTCAATCTCCCAGACTTCAGTCTTAGTCTTGATGGACAAGGTGTATTTGGTTGCTTATGCCGCGATTGTGGTGACTTTAATTCAGGTCATCCGCGATAACTTCAAGGTAAAAACAGCGTCGGATGAAGAAGTTTCATCTGTGCACGCAGCCGACAAGGTCAGCCTGGTGATCCAGGTTACGGTTTCGGTAGTGGCACTCGCCGCTCTGATTTTGCCAAAACTGCTCTAATCAAGCTGCAAGTCCCCTCGATTGGTGGCTCGCCATTCTGGCGGGCCACCAATCTTCATTTTCGGACATTCACCAATTTAGTCCGATATTAGATAACGGTTTGGTACGTCGAAGTGAATTTACTTATGTTCAGGGTGCGCACAACTGTGAAATAGAGGACAGTTGTCAGGTCGGGTTCAGTGAGTGAACCCCTCAAGGAGGAATAATGAACAACCTGTCCCAATTGCTGACTGACAATCAGTTCTCAACCGTGTACAACATGCTTTCACTTGGCTTGGCCAGCATGCTGTTCACATCGATCTTCTTGTTTATTGCACGAGATCGCGTACTACCTCGTTACCGCATGGCCGTTATGGTCTCGGCAACAGTTACCGCAATCGCGGCGTACCACTACTTCCGCATCTTCAACTCGTTTGAACATGCATTTGCTGGTATGGAAAACAATCCTTACCTCTACAACGTTGGCTACCGCTACGTTGACTGGCTATTGACTGTTCCATTGCTGCTCGTCGAAACCATTGCTGTTTTGGCACTAGCACGTTCAGCCCAAAAGGCCATGTTGATGAAGCTCGTACCAGCTTCTGCTCTGATGATCATCCTCGGCTACCCTGGCGATTCAAAGCTTGAACTCTTCGGTTTGAGCGCACTCGTCTGGGGCATCCTCTCGATGATTCCATTCCTCTACATCCTCTACATCCTTTTCGTAGAGCTAACCAAGAGCTTGGAACGTCAGTCTGATGCAGTCAAGGCAAAGGTCAACTTGCTCCGTTACTTGCTACTCGCAACCTGGGCTGTTTACCCAATCACTTACTTCCTCGCCATCGGCACTTCTGGCTTTGATGCAGACGCATTTGTTACCCGCGAAATCGGCTACACAATTGCTGACGTCACCGCCAAGTGTGTCTACGGTTTGGTGATTTTTGCGATTGCACGCATCAAGTCAGCAGAAGACAGCAAAGAATTCGCAGAAGCAGAATTCCGCGATTAATTTCTAGCAAAAATGGTGTGGCCGAGTTCGCTCGGTCACACCATTTTGCTATTCACTTCAGTTCAACAGGATTAGGGTTAAGAGATGGCAGCGAAAAGAGCTTTAGTAACCGGCGCAACCGGGTATGTAGGTGGCCGGCTGGTAACTGAACTGCTCGAGGCAGACGTCGATGTCCGAGTGTTTGTTCGTGATCGCGCAAAAACTGTCGGACACGCCTGGGCTGACAAAGTTGAGATTTTCGAAGGCACTGCTAATTCGTTTGATGACTTGGTGAATGCGCTGGAAGGTATCGACATCGCCTACTACTTGTTGCATTCCTTAAATGTCGGCAAAGATTTTCACGACCCCGAGTTGTCGATGGCGAAGACTTTTGCTGCTGCTGCCAAAGCCACCGACATAAAACAAATCGTCTATCTCGGTGGCATCAACAACGATTCTGCCCCCAGTCCACATCTCTCTTCGCGGGCTGCAGTCGGTGCGGCGCTGCGAGAATCTGGAATTCCAACCATCGAACTGCGAGCGGGCATGGTGATTGGCTCTGGCTCAGCCTCCTTCGAAATGCTGCGCCACCTCACCCATCGCCTCCCAATCATGACCACCCCGAAGTGGATCAACAATCGCACCCACCCCATCGCCATCCGCGATGTCCTCTGGTACCTAAAAAAGACCGCACTACTTTCCCAACCCGCAACAGGAATCTTCGACATCGGTGGCCCAACTATTTTGAGCTATGCAGACTTGATGCAGGTGTTTGCGAAGATTTCGAAACTTCCGCGCCGCATCATCATCAGCATTCCAGTTTTAACACCCCGGCTAGCCAGTCATTGGATTGGCCTGGTGACACCAATCCCCACAAACCTCGCTAAAAACCTGGTCGAGTCACTGATTAATGAGGTCGTGGCAGATCCTGCGAAAAGTATCGACGCGCTGATTCCACCTCCGGAAGGTGGAACACTGCCAGTGGAGAAAGCCATTGAACTTGCGCTTGCTCGAGTGAACTCTGGTCAAGTAGATACGCGTTGGTCTGATGCGCTTGGACCGGTGCCGCCCTGGGACAAGACCCAAACTGACCCCGAATGGGCTGGTGCTCCTACATATAAAGATGAGCGGATTCGTGAGAGCGTGAAGTCGGTAGCCAAAATCTGGCCACAGATTGAATCTATCGGCGGTGATCGTGGTTGGTACGGCTCGGACTTTTTATGGGCTGTGCGCGGATTGCTTGACACGCTATTTGGTGGAGTTGGACTGCGGCGTGGCCGTCGTCATCCAACCCAGCTGCGAGTTGGCGAGAGTCTTGATTTCTGGCGCGTAGAGGCAATCGAACACGGCAGCTATCTACGGCTACGCGCTGAAATGAAGTTGCCTGGGGATGCGTGGCTGGAGTTCGAACTCACCCCGACTGCTACGG
>JBEAZM010000079.1:0-3457 GCA_041170125.1 Actinomycetota bacterium | reverse complement strand
TAGTAAGCAACCGCTGTCTCAGAAATCTGTAGGAACTCAACCGCACCATTTTGATTTGGGTTATCTCGAATCAGGTACTTTGCTGACCAAGTCGCACCCATATCGTTTGAGATTGAGCTGTAAATTTTCGATCCATCTGCAAACAAAGCGACCAAGACTCCACCTGTCAATTCATAGATTGATGGACTCTCTGGGTATTCATCAGTCGCTGCCGCGGTTACTTCAATTGGAGTGACTGCAGAATCAACGTTGAAGGCAAACGCGGATTGGGAGCCAAATGACATTCCCAACACCGTCAAAAGGGTGATTAATTTCTTCATATTGTCCTCTGGGAATTGAGCGCATAGAAAAGCGGCTAGTGAGAATTCTAACTCCCACTAGCCGCTCTTGGTTTTAATTTACGGTTTTGATTATTCGAACTTTGACAAGCCGACCCTTGGCTGGATCCACCCACTTCACGAATTTTCCAGCTTTTACTTTCACAACCAAGCCCGAATTACGCAAGATGGTTGCAACTTGATTTGCTCGCTGTAGTGAACGAACTTTCTTTGCCTTTGCGTCAGGTTTTTCAAAGTTAGGTGCTGTTACCTTTACTTGAGTTCCGGCTGGAATTTGCGCGGCCCAGGCCTTCAGAGACTTCTTCTGAAGCGAGGATAAATATTCGGCACCATATTTGAACTGAGCCTTAAATCCGAGTTTCTCAGGAAACATCAACTTATTTTCCCAAGTATAAAGAACGGGTACAAAGTTGTAATTATTAACTAAATCCCATGCCCTAGTAACAAGCAGCTTAGGTGCTTCGCCAGCATTCCAGATGTATTTTTCATTCCAGGAATCATAAGTGACTCCATCAATCAACTTATAGGGTTCACTCCAAGTCGCTCCAGAATCTTCTGAGGAAATTAACCAGGAGTGGTACCCCTCCAAACCAGCTACCGTTTCTTGATAAACCCGAATGATTTCACCTTCTGGGTTAACCATTGAGAATCCACCGTATAGTCGCCAATCCTGAGGGGCTGTTTCTGCCGGCAGGGCCACATGTGAATATTTATTCCAGGTTTGCCCTAAGTCTGTTGATACTTCGGTGACTACTTCTTTAGCCCCATACCCGTTCATATTTTCTTGTTGGTGATAACTAAGCACAATCATTGACTTGCCATCGCTTTCAACTTCAGGTATCCGGGCATTCCCAATTGTTGTAGGTCGGTAGTCGATTACTTCTGAAGTTAGCGTTGGCCAAATCAAGACAAACGGCGTAGATCCAGAGGCTGTACCAGGGATGGCAATTCCTTGACCCTCATTGATTACTTCAACCCAACTAACCGCTCCCCTTACTTCACTGCTGTAAATCAAATCCCAACTATCACCATCTAGTTTTTTCACTATGGTGTAGTAATTGTTGGTTCCTTTAAGTGAGCCAGAAACCACAATTACACAGTTTCCATCTGCCAAGGCAACAGCACGAATTTCCCAGTAGTCGAAACCATCATCGATTGAGAATGGATTGGTACCTATACTCCAAGTTAGACCACCATCAGTGCTTTGGTATTCCAGAATTGAGTTTGGGTTGTCGCCGTTCACGTAGTCAGCAGTGACAACGAAAGTTCGAATCAGATTGCCAGTTTTCACAACCGAAATTCCAGCAAAGGCTGAATAGCGCTTCGTCTGATCGTTGTTGTCGTGAATGGTTACTGGATCTGTCATGGTCACACCAGACTCTGCAACAGTCACGATGCGAGAAACAACTGGTTCGCCGGCTTGTTGACCGGTTGGGTAGGTCATAAGAAACTTGTTTCCACCCAAAGGAGTTCGATTAACGAAGTTTGCAACACTCCCAATTCGACTCAACTCGAAAGGCTCACTCCAAGTCTTGCCAGCATCTTTGGAGTAAATCAGAGTTTTAACACGCTCCTCCCAGCTCACATATTCCTCAGCGAATACGAGCAAGGTACCGTCTTCTAGCTGAAGGAAGTCATCTGTATCTCGAAAAGTCATATCTACTTCGGGGATTAGCGGCACTCCAGGCAAAGCGTCACTTACATTGATGGCATTAACAGGTTGAGAACTGAACCCAACCACTAATGCAATAATTGAAATTAATATTTTCTTCATTTAACTAACCAATCGCATTGATAATTCGAACTTTGACTAGCCGACCCTTTGCTGGATCAACCCACTTAACTACTTTCCCTGGTACCCAACGAACATTTACGCCAGTTGCACGAAGGATTTTTGCTACCACTTTTGCCCGCTGAATTGAACGTTGACGTTTTTCTTTAGCGTTTGGTTGTTCAAAATCGGGAGCTTTAACTTGAACCGTTGTGCCATCTGGAATCTGGTCTGCCCAGGAATTCAAGGCTGCCTTTTTGACAGTGGAAAGTTTCAATTCACCAAATTTAAAACTTGCTTTGAAGCTGCGTTTTTCTGGACCAGTGGCTGCTGTTGAGAATCTCAAAGCGGTTGGCACGTAGTAGTAGTTTTCAAGATTTACCACGTGCGTCAAAATCACGGTTGCATCGCTTCCCGCTACCCAATGTGGCTCGGCAGACCAGAAGTCTGAAACGTCACCTTCAATGACTTCTACAGGGTCGGTCCAGGTTTGCCCACTATCGTTCGAAATCACCACATTCAGGCTGCATCCCTCTTCACCGTAGACGCCGTATCCAAAAATGATTTCGGTATCGGCACCGAGCAAAGTGAAACCAGGACAAACCCAATTGCCAGCCGCCAAAGTCACCACTGGATTGTCTGACCAAGTCACTCCGAAATCAGTCGAGATTCTTAAGTGGAATGCGATTTCATTGTTTGGTAGCTGCTCAGCGTAGGAAAATGCAATTCTATTTTTTCCATCAGTCTCTAAAACCGGGTCTTCGATTGTGTGAGTACTCAAGCCATTGGTTTCTATTACAGGGGAAGAAACGTTTTGCCAAACAGCGGTGTGCGCTAACCCATCTCTGGTGTAAAAACCTGTGGCAATTCCTTGCCCATTGTTAATCACTCCGGCATTTGCGTCGCGACCTTGGTGGTTGTAGAGCGAAGACCAACCGCTACCGTCAAATACCCGAATATCTTGATAAGAGATGGATTCATAGTAGTTCGGTGCGGTTTGCTCCTGCCGATAACCAGTTGCGGCAATTGCGTGTGCTGGTCCAGTGAGGTCGAGAATCTGGAAATAGTTGTAACTTAAATTGTCTTCGCGGACATAGCTGGTTTCTTGCCTAGACCAAGTGGCGCCATTGTCGTTGCTAACAAACTGAAAAAAGACCGTTAGCGTCGGAGACCAGTCGAGGTCGGTGCCGATTGCGTATATGTAAATTTGGTTTTCTTCGGCCACAGCTAAGCCAGGTAGGCCAGGCTGAAGGCTTGCAGCGCGTGTGTCATTTGCGCTCACAATAACTGGGCTCTCCCAGGTAATTGTGCTGCCAGACACGGTGCCAAATTGGGCATAAAGCGGGGC
>JBEAZM010000078.1:0-11421 GCA_041170125.1 Actinomycetota bacterium | reverse complement strand
TTGCAGATGAACGTCGATTATTTTACACGGCGGCCACTCGAGCAAAGTCGGTTTTACGAATCAGTCACACTTCTGCCGATCCTGACTCAGGTCGAGTGGCGTCAAGATTTTTGAAGCCTTTGTTGGATTCATACGGGACCTCGCCAAGCGTTATTAATCCGAATTCCGAGGGTCAACAAAAAGCTTTTAGTGCGTCTGCCTTAGTGGCCCAACTTCGGCGGATTGCAATTGATACAAGTCAGTCGCATGCACTTCGCGAAGCCGCAACCTCTCAATTAATCAAACTCGCCCAGTTGAAAGACAAAAATGGCCGTTTGATCGCACCTGCAGCACATCCAGCCGCATGGTGGGGAATCGCGCCATTTACCGAAAACAGCCGCCCGATAGTGGCCCTTGACGAGCCTGTCTATGTTCGGGGCTCATCGTTCGCCGACTTGCTGAATTGCCCGCTGAATTGGTTCATGAAGCAGCAGGCTGCGGCTGATGTTGGAGGTTCAGTGGCAGCGAACTTTGGATCTGTTGTTCACGCGTTGGCGGCTGGTGTGGTTGATGGCGAAATTGCGAATAACGAGGTTGAAATTGCCGCAAAACTTGATGAGCATTGGGCCGCTTTGCGATATTCAGCTGCTTGGGAATCCAAAGTTCAAAAAACCGAAGCAATTCGCAGTATTCGAAACTTTCTGATTTGGCGGGAAAGCCGCTTACCTGAACTTTCCAAAACCCAAAAAGCCGAATACTCAGAAAGTTTTTTTGATTCGGACATTGAATTTCCGATGCCGGACGGCAATGTCGAGAAAATCAAACTTCGCGGCAGCATTGATATTTTGCAAGTCCAAGCGGACGGCCAGATCTTTATTGCAGATATCAAAACCTCAACTTCAATTGCTTCGAAAAAAGATGCCGAAACAAACCCGCAACTTGGGGTTTATCAGAAAGCAGTCCAGCTTGGCTTGATTAATCTGGCCGAAGTTGATGTGGCTCAGTCACTTCAAAGTGCGGGTGCGGCACTTTTATTTGTTCGAGACAAAACTAAATCGGCTGGACCAAGCGTTCGAATCCAATCACCGTTGGCTGAAGCCGAAACTGATTGGATGGATCAAAATTTTGCGGTTGCAATCGAGGTGGTTCGAAAAGAAATTCACACACCTATAGTTTCGAAGAGCTGCACATATTGCCCTGTGAAATCGAGTTGTCCGACCCAAGCCGAAGGAAAGTCGGTAATCTGATGAAATCCTCAAACACCGAACTGATTTTGGACGCAGCAGCGATTTGCCATCTCACCGACATCAACTATTCCAATGAGCAAATGCAAGCCATCCTGCATGGTCCAACCCCAGCGGTGGTGATTGCGGGTGCTGGCTCTGGAAAAACTGCCGTTATGGCTGCTCGGGTTATGCATTTGGTTATTAACTGCGGCTACGAACCAGAAAGTATTTTGGGATTGACCTTCACCAAACTCGCGACTGGTGAATTACAGAGCCGAGTTCGGCGGGCGCTTGAATACTTACCTGAAGAAATGAAGGAAGACTTCTTCACCACTCGATTGCGAAGGCAAGCCGAACTTCGAGGTTTAGACATTGAAGATTTGTCAGCAGATAATCAAAATCGAGACTCCGAGTTCGGCGATTGTTCGGTTTCGACCTATCACGCTTTTGCTACCTCAATCGTGCAAGAGTTTGGAAGTCGACTCAGTTTAGATTCCAGCACTGGTGTGTTGACGGGGCCAGCTCGGGTTCAGCTAGCGGCATCGGTTCTACGCAACCCAGTAGCTGACGTAGCTGCACTTGAAGGCGCATTCAGTGGTGTCTTGAAAGACATGCTGGACTTGGACGACAAAATGGCCGACTTTGATTTGTCGTTAGCAGATTTTTCAGATCACCTGGCTCGGCTTGAAGCCGATTTAACGGCGCGCAGTCGGAAACCAGTCGCAGACATAATGAAATCAATCGACACTGCCCAGAAGCGATTAATCCTGGCGGAGTTAGTCGAGGAGTTTCGCCAAGCCAAGCTGTTGGCTGGTGTAATTGATTATGCCGACATGACGCGTTTTGCTTTAGCGCTAGTTCGAGACTTCGAAAGTGTTCGAATAGAGCTTCGCAATCGTTTCCAAGCTGTATTACTCGATGAGTATCAAGATACTTCCGTTGCGCAGCGGAAACTCATGCAGACTTTATTCAACGATGGTCGCGCGGTGACCGCGGTTGGAGATCCGCTGCAATGCATTTATCGATTCCGTGGTGCAAGCCCAGCAAATATTGACGAGTTCATCAACCACTTTAACCAGGATGGCAAAACTCCAGTTGCGACTTATCGAATGAGTATCACGCAGCGCAATGGAAAAAATATTGTTGCACTTGCGAATGCTGTTGCAGCACCTTTGCGGGAGTACCACCCGTTGGTTGCCTCCTTGAATGCGCATGAACCTGCGCGACATGGAGATGGTTTGATTTCAGTTGCGATTGCCGAAGATTTCGATTCTGAGATGGATTGGTTAGCCTCAAAAATCAAGGCCGAGCTCTCTGCAGGTATTGCACCCGAAGACGTTGCAGTCATCCTTCGGCGCAATGTTGATGTGATGGCGGTACATCGCCAACTCACCGACCGAGGTTTGAATTGTCAGGTTCGCTCTAAGTGGGCGTTGCTTGAAGTTCCGGAGGTGGCTGAAGTTATTGCCATCCTAAGAATCATCGCTGAACCAGCTGCTAACGCTGACTGGATTCGAGTCTTGACAGGACCGCGATGGCGAATTGGCGATCGGGATTTGAAGTTAATTGCTGATTTGGCCTCAAAACTTTCACGTGGTCTAAACCCACAGTTTGAAGCTGATTCAAAACTTGATTCAGCTTTGGTTGCAGCTACTGCTGAAACTGATTCTGTGAGCATTCCGGCTTACGGGGATGCGATTGCGGAAATTGCTGACCATGGTTCGGTATCTTTATCGGAATCCGCGGTTACCAGAATTCGCTCGCTCCATCGCGAAATTGAGTACTTGCGCCAGTTCAGTGCTGAGGGCATCAACGAGTTAGTCGTAAAAGTTATTCGCGTTACAGGTCTAGCGGCTGAAGCTAACGCCAGCCTAGAACGCATCGCACGCGGCTTCGCTTCAAACTTGCGGGCACTTCAGAACTTGATTTCTTCCTTCAACACTTTGGGAACTCCGGGGACGTTGTTTGATTTCCTGGACTGGATTGATGCCGGTGAGCAGTTTGATGCCACACCTGAACTCCCGCTAGTAGTCCACAAAGGTGCCATCCAACTCATGACAATCCATGCCTCAAAGGGTTTGGAGTATCCTGTAGTAGCGCTGCCACGACTTTATGAGGGAGCTTTTCCAAGTGCCGCGAACACGTCACTATGGCTAGGTAGCAAGTCCGAAATTCCACTGGAACTAAAGGACGAGCCAATCGACGCTGCGATTCGGACCTTCCCAATCGGGGCGGCATCTACGATGGGTAAAGACTTTGACGAATTCAAAGCTGCTGTAAAAGCGATTGAATTCTTAGATGAACGACGCATGGCATATGTCGCAATCACCCGTTCGAAATCTAGATTGTTGCTTTCTAGCAGTTGGCTGCAACCAGGCGAAGAAAAAGTGCGCAACCAGTCACCGTTTTTGGTTGAGATGCTGGATTTGCTCCAAGCTACTGATCCTGAATTCGAACCAGAAATCAATGCGCAAATGCCTGAAGGTGTTGATGCCGAGACGGCACTACTAGTGGGTGAATGGCCGCGGCAGATTCGAGAGACTAGTTTTTCAGAAACTCGGGCTTTAGCTGAACGGGTTCTCGATGCAATCGAAACGGGAGGCTCGACCGAGCTAAACGTGGAGGGACTCAATCCGGATGAATTGGCGCTGGTATCCCAATGGGAAGCAGCTATGACTGGATTGCAGTCGGAGGCGGACCTGGCGGAAGCCGAGACAGTTGTCCAATTACCAGCAGCACTCAGTGTTTCTGCAATCCAGCGGATGGCTGAGAATGAATCTGATTTTCTACTTCAGTTATTGCGGCCAATGCCTGCCCAGCCATCTCGTGCGGCCTCAATCGGCACTGCCTTCCACGAAATGCTGGAACGACGGTTCCAAGCCATCAGTTTCAAGGGGTTGCAAAGCGAGCTCGATTTAGGGGAAGCCATCGAGTTCGAAACTGACTCTATCGATGAATCTCGACTTAAAGAATTTATGAAAAATTTCGAGCAATCGGAGTGGAATAAATTAGATCCGCATGCTTTCGAAGTTGATTTCACAATCGAGCTCAATTCTCGAACAGTTTTCGGCAGAATTGACGCGGTCTATAAAGCTCCAGCCGACTCAGATTTTGATTGGTTTGTTATTGATTGGAAAACCAATACGAAACAAAATGCCGACGCCTTGCAGTTAGCGCTTTATCGAATGGCATGGGCGAGGGCCCAGAATGTTTCTGTAGATCGAATTCGGGCTGGATTCTTCTATGCGGCATCGGGTGAAACTGTTTGGCCCGAAATGCCGGCTACCGAAGAAGTGATCCGCAGACTTTTTGGTTAAGAATTTTCTGAAAAGTCTCAACGGGTCCATTCATTTGGAGTGGCCTCGCCGTACCAGTAATCCAACATTTGCCGAGCGATTGAGGTGTGTGGTGGCAGTTTGATTTCATCGGCTTCACATGCCGCCCGAAATTCGGAGCGGGAGAACCATGCTGCTGCCTCAATCTCATCCCCATCGGGGGTGATTTCGGTAGTCAGAGCTTTCGCGCGGAATCCAAGCATCAGACTTTGCGGAAATGGCCAGGGCTGACTTCCGAGGTAAGTAACTTCTGAAATTTTCAATCCCACCTCTTCGCCCGCCTCGCGAATGCAAGCAGCCTCAAGTGTTTCACCTGCCTCAACAAAACCTGCAATCACTGAGAATTGTTTTGCTGGCCAAACTCGTTGTCGGGCCAGCAGCACTTTGTCATCTTCGCTGAGTATCAACACAATCACGGCCGGGTCAGTGCGCGGAAAGTGTTGGCTGCCATCAACCAGGCAGGTCCGAGACCAACCACGAGCTGTGGCTTTCGTTTCACCACCACATCGACTGCAGACTGGGTGGTTCACATGCCAGTTGTAGAGCGCGGTAGCGGCGGTAGCTAGGCCTGCATCCCTATCTGAGAGGGCTGCGCCAATGTTGCGCAGTGGCAACCATTCACCGGCTACATCGATTGGTTCAACGTTTGCGAAATAGTTGAAATCCGCATCGCTTCCAAGGTATGCGGTTTCTAGGTGGGGGAAATGGACGGGGTCAAGTTGCTGCAGTTCGGATTGTGACAAAAGTACTTCGCCAGCCCGCACCGCAATTAATCGATGCGGAAGATTCGGTAACGCCTCAGTCCGAAATTCGGCATTTCGAGCCACTGCTGAGCGACCTAAAGCAAGTTTTGCTAAGTCCAACATCTAACCCTCCACTTTCACTAGGGCATTGTGTGCGGAAAGATGCGACGGTGCCTAACCGACTGCTCGATGATTTAGATGCTGCCCAGCAAAAAGCTGCCAGCGCCACAACTGGTCGGGTTGCGATTTTGGCGGTGGCTGGAGCAGGAAAAACTCGCACAATCACACATCGGATTGCACACGCAATAGCGACCGAAGCCCAAACTGCAAACACTGGATTGGCGATCAGCTACACCACTAAATCGGCGGCTGAGCTTAAGAACCGGTTATCTCAACTCGGCGTCAATGATTTTGCTACGGCAACCATTCACGGTGCGGCCTGGCGGCAGCTAAAACATTTTTGGCCTAAAGCTTTAGGCGGTAAACCCTGGCAGCTGGTTACGAATCGCACCCGAACTTTTGAGGCTGCAGCTGAGCGAGCCAGTTTGAATTACACGCCGGCAGAACTTCGAACTTTGCAATCGGAAATCGAACGACTGAAGGCAATGGGTCTCGATCCGGACCTACATCGAGAACTCGTCCCGAATGTTGATGCTGCGTTAACAGAAATTTGGCAGCGATATTCGGAGTATTGCAGCACTTCGCGGTTGATTGACTTCGATGACATGTTGCAATTACTGATTGGCGTTCTGCAAAATCGCCCAGATGCTTTGCAAGAGGTCCAGAATCGTTATCGCTGGTTCACAGTTGATGAATATCAAGACATCACACCACTGCAGAACCAATTGCTAAATGTTTGGTTGGGCCAATCCAATGAGATTTGTGTGGTTGGTGATCCCACCCAATCAATCTACGAGTTTGCTGGGGCAGTTCCGAATCTTCTGCGCGAATTCGTTGCCCAGCCGAACACCCAGCTAATTTCGCTGAATCGCAGTTATCGCTTAGCTCAGGAAATCACAAACGTGGCCAACCCCATCGCCAGCTGGTTAGGCGAACAGCCGCTGTTGAGTGACCGCGTTGGCGGACAGGTCTCTGTCACACCCTTCGCGAACCAAGACGCTGAAGTTCAAGGTGTGGTTTCCCAAATCAAAAGTTTGAATGCCAATGGCATCAGTTTTGGTTCGATGGCGGTGCTTTTGCGAACGGGTGCTCAAGTGAATGAGTTCGCAACTGCTCTGGAGCGTGAAAACATTCCGATTGTGACTCGCGGTGCGAGCCGATTCATTGACTCCAACTTGGTAAAGCATGCACTCTTGGCGCTTAAGGCTGGTGGCGATTCATCTGCCATAACGGTGAGCGAAGCGGTAATTGCGGTTGCACAAGGTTTGGGATGGCGCGACGTCTGGGCTGATGCAACGATCGCGCTGAATGATTGGCTGGGACTTTCATCTTTGGTTCAACTTTCCAAAACTGAAGTTGCGTCCGTGACTGAGTTTTTGGACGTGGTGGGTGACCGCGTGCTGGCAGCAGCCGAACCTCCCGCAGACGCCATCTCGATACTTACGATTCACCAAGCCAAGGGCTTGGAGTGGGACTGTGTATTTCTGCCAAGATTCAACGAAGTGCCGGGAATGCAGGAAGCCGACTTAGTTGCAGAAGCTCGAGTGCAGTTTGTGGCAGTCACACGCGCCCGAAATGAAGTGCGCATTAGTTTCGCCGAATCTGACAAATTTGGCCGGGCATTAGAGCTATCCAGATTTGTTTCGCAGGATTTACCAGCAGCCCCAAAACTCAGCCTTGAATTTGTGACTGCAGTTTCACCAGCCGAAGTGCGCGAGCAAATAGAACCAATCTTTTGTGAATCCTGCGCGGCAGCACTGCGCGCTCCAATTGAAATCATGACTCGTCTGTGTGCCAAGTGTGTCCCAGCACCTGACTCCGAACTGCTCGACAGATTGCTCAAGCTTCGCTCAAAACTCGCCAGTGAACGCGGTGTGCCGAATTGGGCGCTTGTTAATGACTCTGCAATTTCGGCATTATCGATTCGGCCACCTGCGAGCTCAGCCGAACTTCGCCATTTTCCAGCCCTGCAACGGTTAAGCGATGAAGAACTCGAGGCGTTTCGGAACCTCTGGCATTGATCTCAGGCTATCTTCAAACCACAACCACAACCGTTTAATGGCCAGGGATTTTTCTGCCAGATCGAGTGGGGTGGAGCAATCTCATAGCTGTGCTGCAGTAACTCGATTGGGAATTTTCCATTGCTTAAGTTTGTAGCGATTAAGGCAATCTGATTTGCTGAGAGTTCGAGCCAAGGATCTGCCAACCGGGGCAGGGGCCGCTGGTTGTGTAGAAGTTGGGACAAAACGAAGTTCCATTCGGGGTCTGCCTTTAGCCGCTCTTCGTGCAAACAACTCGGGTTGTGACTGGACTTGATATTCAACACTGGCCCAATCGCAACCCGCCGCGAGTGCCAAACCACAGGAAGTTGTGGAACTGAGGGTGGCAGATTCTCTGGCTGGTAGGTGTCGCTGAAAACGATTTGTAGTCGTGGTTCGACTTCAAACGACGACAACTCATTCCAGCGTTTTCCAATCAATTTTGCGGGAAAGCTCTCTGGGATGTCCTCAGGTCGAATCCTTCGATTCGAGTTCGGTCGCCAACTCACCGGAAAGGCAAGTTGATTCAGAATTTGCTGAGTTAGTAGCGGCAAGCAACCTGCACCTACGATTTCGATTGGGAAGGACTGCCTGTGCTCTAGCAAATCTTTAATCCCGACCTGCTGTGAAGTGGCTTGAAATCTGATGGAATGTAAGCGTGTACCGATCGCTGCCTCGGCTGGCAAGGTTTCAAACTCAAAAAGATGGCCCGCCGCGGTCAACATTTTTATTAGCTCCCGAATTGCCCTAAGTGGGATCCCCAAGGCAGCACCACTTTGTTCGAGTGAAGATTCATTTCGAGTGCCATCAGCCAGAGCCAGCCAAGTGGCGACCTGCTTCATATGCGCTGTCACTTCGATTGCTGATGAGACCTCGGAATCGGGATAACCAATTACAAAACTGCCAGATTGCCGCCAAAATATTGGAGTCGTCGGGTCGAATCGCAGGAGAGGTTTTTGTTGCATCCGCACAACTTGGCAGAAATTTGAGGTTAAAAAATGGCTATCCACCTCAATATTTGCTCACTTTTTCAGAATAATTCCGACAATTCGGACAGTACTTGGTGGTGTTCAACATTTTTAAGTGATTTAAGTAATAGCGTGTGCCCTGTCCAGAAAGCCTGGACGCGGGTTCCCGGACCCTTGCTTGATGGAGGAACCGTGGCAGAGACTCTCGTCACCGACGTTCAGTGCATGAAATGCAAGAAAAAAGTTGAAAACGTAACCCTTACCGTTGAACTCAACGCTAAAGGACGTCGTACCGGTAAAGGCAATTGCCCAACCTGCGACACCAAAGTCTTCAAGTTCTTGCCAAAGGCATAGCTGATCCAGACTTAAACCGCCGCCCACTAGGGCGGCGGTTTACTTTTGGAAGAAATTAAAAATTCAAGGTTGTCAAGAGCTGTCCAAAAAACCTTGTGGATAAAACTGGGGATAAAAACCGAAGTTATCCACGACTGTGAATGAAACTACTGTTGATAAAACCGGATTTTATCCACAATTCAAAATAAGATTCCAAATTTCAACCTTAAAATTCGGAAATGTTCTGTGGAAAAAGTAAGTAAGAAATCGTTCTATAACAATATTTGAAATCTAACTTTATCCCCAGCATCTGGGGACAAGCGTTGCGAATATTTCAGCCTCAGCTGGGGAAGGTATCCCGATTATCGGCCTTCAAGCCCGCTAAGTAAGCCGCAACATTTTCAAAATCTTCGGGACTCGGCAATAGGTCAGGATGCGACCAAACTCCATCGCGCTTATCAATCCCAACTTCTGACTCAACTACGGACCAAAAATTAATTGCAGAGCGCAATAGTTTCGGTCGTAATTCCAAGCCAACTAGATTTGTGAAAGTTTTCGCAGCAGGCCCGCCAGACATCTGCCGGCGCAAGAAAGTTTCATTGAGTGCATTAGCGGAAGTGAGCCGTTGATTTGCAGCTGCCGCTGTCACTTGTGCCACCCAGCCCTCAACCAGCGCCAAGACGAATTCCATTTTTGCTAGCGCCCGCTCTTGGGCTTCGGTTCGGGTTGGCTCGAAAATGCCAGCCGACATAACTTCTTGCATGCTCTCTGGATTGTTTGGATCAATCCCAGATAGAACCTCTTGTACGCGCTCAGCATCAAACTCGATGCCCCGAGCATACGAAGCAATCAGATTCGCGAGTTCATGTTGTAGCCAAAGATTCGCTGACATCAAACGCTGAAATGCAACCTCGCGAATAGCGACATAGACCATTACCTCGTTCACGGGAAGGGAATAGTCAGCGGCAAATTTTTGAATTGCATTTGGGAGTAATGCAGGAACGCTGTTTGGCGAAAGTGGAGCTGCAATGTCGCTTGCAGCGAGCAAATCTCCAGAGAGAGCTCCGAGACCATTGCCGATCTGCATACTGGTTTGAAGGCTCGCAAGCTTTTTAGCCATGGCCATTACGGGCTCGATCATCTGTGCCATTTCCGCGGGAAGCTCGCCGCCAAGTTGCGGAGCCGTTTGGGCCATAGTTCGCTGCAGACCCTCGGCAACAGGATTAATCAACGGTTCCCAAGCGCTTAGAGTCTGTTCAACCCATTCACTGCGCGACCAAGCTTTAGCGCCAGAGGTGGTGACGGGAAAGACTGTTTGAGTGTCAGTCCAAGTTTGAGCCAACTCAACCGCATCAACAACCGCAGACTTCTGCCCATCGGTGATGCTGGCGTCGCCATCTTTAGCAATTGTCTGGCGAGCAGAATCCTTAATGGATTTCCAAGAGACGGCGCCTGTGTCTGACTCGTCGCCGGCTTGTTGCATCATGGCGCCAAGCTGTTGCAGCATCGCGCCGAGCGAATTCATATCAAAGTTCTTGTCATCGCCTGATGCGAATCCGAATGGCTGATTCATAAAAGCTCCTTGGACGGGGATAAACCTAGCAACGCGATTTAGTTCTTGCTTGTTCCCGAAACTGTGGGCTGTAAATAAAAGTTACTCTTGCCCAAGGAGGTTGAAATGTCGCCAATTATTGAAGTTCTCTTGTGGTTGTCCATTCCTGTCATTTCAACAATTGCTGCGTGGGTTTACTTCCTGCGTAAGTCCAAAGCTGACGTGAACGCCGATCTCGGAATTGTCGAAACTGATTTGCAGCAATTGCGGCGAAAATTCAATTCCGACCGGAAAGACTAAAAATGGCTTGGAATTTCTCTTCGAAAGTTTTTCGAACCAAAACTGGCCCCATCGCAAGTTACTTCATCTTTCTGGGTCTGCTGCTGGGATTTGGATTGCAAGAAATTCCGTACGTTCGATCGCAGCCAGGAAGCACTTACGACTCCTACAGTGAAATCGATGGCATGGACTTGTTGGAAGTTGAATCGACTTCTGATTATCCAGTTTTCGAACCGAATGGCGAGCTTCGAATTCTTACAGTCAATTCCTGGGGTGGTCCCGCAGGTCCACTAGTTGTCGGTGATGCTTTGCGGTCAATCTGGGACCGCGCAATCACGATTGAACCGGTTGAATTTTTGTATCCAGAACCGGTTGATTCGGAGACAGAAAAAGAAGAAGGCGAGTTTCAATTTTCGTCCTCTGGAAATACCGCAATTGCGGTTGCGCTCACTTATTTGGGTATCCCGTTGGAGAGTCACCTAAAAATATTCAACCTCAATGCTGATGGCCCGGCAGCTGGCCTTCTGGCGCCCGGAGACATTCTGCGAAAACTCGATGACAGTGAAATTCTTACATTTGACGACCTCACTGCGTTCATGGAAAAGCAAAAACCCAACAACACAATTGACGTAACTGTTGAACGCAACAATCAGTTAAAAACTTATGAAATTAAAACTTTTGCGGACGAAGAAGGCAAGGCTCGGATAGGAATCTATCTCTTCACGGAATACATCGGGCCTATGGACATCACAGTGCACCTTGAGAATGTTGGTGGCCCCAGCGCAGGGTTGGCCTTCACCTTAGCGATTTACGACAAATTGACGGCAGGAAATTTGCTGCAGGGA
Source organism: Actinomycetota bacterium (assembly GCA_041170125.1). GTDB lineage: Bacteria > Actinomycetota > Actinomycetes > S36-B12 > UBA5976 > JAFMIT01. The sequence continues at coordinate 2 of JBEAZM010000078.1, read as the reverse complement.
CG
>JBEAZM010000077.1:0-5016 GCA_041170125.1 Actinomycetota bacterium | reverse complement strand
ATCATGTACCAAAAGCTTTTGCTTTTGATGTCTCGGAGTATTTCGGATTTCCAGAATTTTTCAAGAAGTTAGGTAGAGCCGAACCGATGCGGGGTGCGGTTGCAGTCATGCCAAAACACTCTCCGCACGAAATGCTGGCAGCGACGTTAATCAACACTGCAGCAGCCGGCTACGGTGCGATTGGCTTGGTTCCAGATTATCGCGACTTAGAGATACTGCGGCACATCCTCAATCTGAATGACGCAGCAGATACCTATGTCGAACTACATGCCTCGTTATCTCCTGCGACGCGCTACACCAATTACCTGAAATTGCTTCGCGACGAAAAGCGAATTGTGATTGGAACTCGAAACGCAGTTTTTGCTCCAGTTGCCAAACTAAAAACAATAGCAATCCTGGATGATGCTGACGATAGTTTTGCTGAAGCCCAATCGCCATACTGGCATGCTCGCGAGGTTGCGGCATTGCGATCACAAGCTGATGCCACACACTTACTTGCGATTTCGCATTTCCGTTCGGTGGAAGTCCAGCAATGGGTACAGACAAACTGGGCGAAAGATTTATTGCCAGATCGAACGCTTTATCGAAAATCTGGTCCGATTGTGCGCGGCACTAGCGAGCAAGATGTGGCTCGAGATCCATTAGCCCGGCATGCTCGAATTCCTGGTGTTGCATTCAATGCCTTGAAGCAGGGTCTGCAAAAAGGTCCAGTATTGATTTCGGTGCCGCGACGTGGCTATCAGTTGCATTTGCAATGCCAGGATTGTCGAACTGTTGCACATTGCGGAGCGTGTGGTGGCGGATTGCAGCGCCAAACTCCAAGCACAATCCCAAGTTGTATGTGGTGCGGATTAAGAGCAGCGGATTGGAAATGTGATCGCTGCAATTCCACAAAACTCCGAACTGCAGTAGTCGGAGCTGCTCGAACCGCTGAAGAAATAGGGCGGGCATTCCCGGGAATTCGAGTTATTACTTCAGGTAAAGATCACATTGTTGGAGAAATTGAAAATGCGCCAGCTTTGGTGATTGCCACACCGGGAGCCGAACCAATCGTTAATGATGATAAGTACCAAGCGGTTGTGATTTTAGATCCCGAGTTGTCGCTCGGCCGGGCTGATCTGCGGGCTGAAGAAGAAAGTTACTTCCGGTGGCTGCGAACTTTGTCTTTAGCTGCTGCTGGTGCTCCTGCGGTGATTGCAATGCCTGACACATTTCAAATCACGCAATTGCTAATTCGACTCGACCCAATTGGATTCGCAACTCGTGAACTGCAGAATCGTGAGGCCGCAAGCATTACGCCAGTTTTCAGCACTTTCGAAGTAATACTTCCGCATCTCTCAGTGAGTGAAATTCAACCGCCAGCAGGCGTTCGGTTACTTGGGCCAGTGCCAGTCGATGACAAGACCAGCCGCATGCTTATTTTGTGTCCTCGGGCTGAATCCGCACGTGTCGCTAGTTGGTTAAAAGCAACGGTTTCAAAACATAGCGCTGCCAAAATTCCAGGCGTCATTCACGTGAAACGGGACCCGGTGCCACTGCACTAACTCCGAATTAGAATGGGGTCATGACAATCCAACCAATCCGGTTATTCGGTGATCCGGTCCTAACCACACCGGCTTTACCAGTTGTTGATTTTGATAAAGAACTTCGACAATTAGTTAAAGATTTAACCGAAACTATGTTGGATGCGCCCGGTGCAGGTTTAGCTGCTCCCCAAATCGGTGTGAGCCTACGGGTGTTCACGTATTGGGTAGATGATGTGGTTGGACACCTAATTAATCCTTCGCTAGACCTGAGTGAAGAAATCCAGGATGGTCCCGAGGGCTGCCTCTCTTTGCCGGATTTAACTTTCGACACTAAGCGGGCTATGCGAGTTGTCGCAAAAGGAATGAATATGCACGGTGAGCCGGTTGTGATTGAAGGTAGTGAGCTTTTGGCACGGGCGATTCAGCATGAAACTGATCACCTGGATGGCATCATTTTCATTGATCGGCTAGATGCAGAAGGCCGTAAGGCCGCTATGAAGGCCATTCGCGAAACTGAATGGTTTGGTGCACCGGCTCCCACAATCAAACTGAGTCCACACTCAATTCGACCAGGTCTTGGCTAGTGCGAGTTCTATTTGCTGGTACTCCAGCGACCGCAATTCCGGCACTAGAAAGAATCTTGCAGGCCAATTTCGAAGTGGTTGGAGTGCTAACAGCACCGCCAGCGCCAGCTGGGCGTGGTCGCAAACTGACTCCTAGTGCGGTTGCAGAATTTGCCCATCAACAAGGTTTGGATGTTCTGGATTTTGCCGATGTTAATTCAGAGTCGGCAAGGACCGAGATTCAAAATCGGCGACCTGATGTTGTAGCTGTCGTGGCATATGGTCAACTCTTGAAATTGGCTGCATTGGAGATTCCACCACATGGCTGGATCAATCTGCATTTCTCACTATTGCCGCTTTGGCGCGGAGCCGCACCTGTGCAGAGTGCGATATTGGCTGGTGATGAAATAACAGGCGCAACCACTTTTCAAATTGAGACTGGCCTGGACACTGGACCGATTTTTGGATCTTTCACCACCGACATTGACCCTAAAGAAACAGCAGGGGAGTTGCTGGCGCGGTTAGCGGAATCTGGTGCCGAACTGCTTGTGCAAACTTTGCATCTAATCGAAAGTGGCAAAGCTGCGCCCATTTCTCAAACCGATGAAAACGCCAGCTACGCACCGAAAATCTCGGTAGCGGATGGGCAAATTAATTGGCATCAGCCCGCGCTCGCAATAACCCGACGGGTCCGAGCATTTAATCCCAGCCCTTATGCCTGGAGCACTTTCGCCGGCGAGCGGATATTGATAGGCAAAGCCCAGATATCGGCAGCCACAGATTTATTGCCGTCGGAAATATCAGTTGAGAAAAACCAGGTTCTGGTTGGAACTGGTTCAACCGCAATCGAAGTTTTAGAAGTCAAACCAGCAGGCAAAGGTTGGATGAAGGCTGCCGACTGGGCGCGCGGAGTTCGCACTGACAATTGGAAGTTTGATGTCTAGAGCTAACCCACGTTTGGTTGCGTACGAACTTCTAAAGGCAGTTAGCGTTGATGACGTCTACGCAAATTTGGAATTGCCAAAACTCATTCGACAAGCTGGTTTGGATCGCCGAGATGCTGGTTTCGTCACAGAACTGAGCATGGGTGTGCTGCGCTGGCAAGCCTTACTCGACGGTGTGATTGTTAATTGTGCCGACCGCCCAATCGAAAAAATTGACCCTCCGTTGCGAGATGTTTTGCGGATTGGCGTCTATCAAATTTTGTTTATGCGCGTTGCTGACCATGCAGCCGTTAACACAAGTGTTGATTTAGCTGCTGAGATTGGAATGCGAAGTGCGAAAGGTTTTGTTAACGCGATTCTGCGAAAGGCTCTGCAAAAATCCGTAGAACAATGGCAGACGTCTCTTGCTAGAGAGATTCCGGCTGAAGCGGATGCATTGGCGATTCAGTGGTCACATCCTCGTTGGCAAGTAGCGGCACTACGTGATGCTTTGGGTTCAGCGAAATCAGAACTATCTGAACTTTTAAGAGTTAACAACACTGCACCGAAAGTTACCTTGGTGAATCGATCCGGCGATCGCGAAATGCCACTCAGCAAGCTTCGTGCTGGCAAGTGGTCGCCGTATGCGTACGTCGTGGATTCTGCGTTGGAGGATGTGGCTGAACTTGAAACCGGATTAGCTGGCATCCAAGATGAAGGTTCGCAGTTAGTGGTACTTACCTGGCTCAATGCCAAAGTTGAAGGTTCGGATTCAAACTGGTTGGACTTGTGTGCCGGGCCAGGCGGTAAGACTGCGCTAATGGCGGCTTTAGCTGACCAAGCGAACGTCACAGCGGTTGAGTTGCAGCATCACCGGGCTGAATTGGTGCGAGCCAATGTTGCAATGCAAAACAACGTTAATGTGATAGAAGCTGACGCAACATCGCCAGATTTTGCTGACGGCCGTTTCGATCGAGTGTTAATTGACGCACCTTGCACCGGGCTAGGCGTTTTGCGGCGGCGAGCTGAATCACGGTGGCGTCGAACTCCAAAAGACGTTGGCGTGCTCTCTAACCTCCAACTTCGAATTTTGGAAAATGCCACACGCGCGGTGCGCGTCGGTGGTGTGATTGGTTATGCCACCTGTTCGCCGCATTTGGCAGAAACAGAGTTTGTGGTTGAAGATATGTTGAAAGCGCACCCTGAGTTGAAGTTGCTAGATGCGCGCGAACTTGCGGTGACAATTCCGAACTTACGTAACCCACAAGAATTTGCCGAACAAACCGCTGCGGGTCCATATTTGCGATTGTGGCCGCATCGGCACGAGACTGATGGAATGTTTTTAGCACTTTTTCGAAAGACTGCCTGAAGTTAAGTGCAGATGTTGGCGAAAGCGAATTCAAGCGCCGTAGCCACTAACCTGAGCCAGTGAGCATGCAAATTTCACCATCAATTCTTTCGGCAGATTTCGCAAATTTAGCGCGGGACTGCGAACTCGTTGCTGGCCACGCAGATTGGTTGCATGTTGATGTGATGGACAACCATTTTGTGCCTAACCTGACTATTGGCCAGCCGGTTGTGGAGAGTCTGCTTAAAGTTGTAAGCACTCCAGTTGACTGTCATCTGATGATTGCAAATCCTGAAAAATGGGCGCCCGGATATGCCGAAGCTGGAGCCCAGAGTGTGACTTTTCATTTAGAAGCAGCTAACAAGCCTTACCAAGTTATTGATGACATCCGCGCAGCCGGTGCCCGCGTTGGCATGGGAATCAAGCCCGGTACGGACTTTGCTGACTTTGAAGAATTCCTACCAAAACTCGACATGTTGCTAATCATGAGTGTTGAACCCGGTTTTGGTGGGCAGTCGTTCATGGCAGACATGATGTCGAAAGTGCGTCGCGCCCGAGAATTAATCAACCGTGACAATTTGCAACTATGGATTCAAGTTGATGGCGGCGTGAATACAAGCACAATCGAAATCTGCGCCGAGGCAGGAGCGGATGTT
>JBEAZM010000076.1:0-7324 GCA_041170125.1 Actinomycetota bacterium | reverse complement strand
AGAAATTGCTGATTCGCGGGCTCTTCTTCAATTGGGGTAAGCCTTTCAGCTGTCTCAGCCATCGCTTGGCCAGCCGTCCATTTCGCATAATCCAAACTTGCAGAAGCACCGTACGCGGCGAGTGTTTCAACCTGAGTAACAATGTCCATGCCGCGACCGGTGTAACACTGCACATCCACCAAGTTCAAAGGTTCAAGCCGTGCTCCGAATCTGCTGTTCGCTTTGCGCACGCCTTTAGCAATCGCTTTGAATCGGCCTCGGTCCCGCGAAAGCAGGGTGATGATTCGATCTGCCTCACTTAGTTTGTGCGTGCGCAAGACGATGGCTTGGTCACGATAAGTTGGCATAGGCATATTCTGCAACCGTTTAGCGTTAATCCACCGATTCTGTCGCGGAAGTCGATTAACTTGTAGCCATGGAAATTAAAGACAGCATCAATTGGCGCAAAATTGCCATCACGCTGATTTCGGTGTTCGCGGTTTACCAAATCCTTCTAGCACTCTTTGATCGCTTGACGCATTTGTTGATGCTGCTATTGCTTTCCTGGTTGGGCTCAATCGCAATTGAACCAATCGTCCGCTGGTTTGAAATGCGGGGCTACAAGCGTGGCTTAGGGGCTGGCGCTGCCTTGCTGAGTTTGATTGTTTTCATTATTGGATTCTTAGCAATTTTCGGCAGCATGTTGTTCAGCCAGTTGTCTGCTGCTGTCGCTGCCTTGCCAGATGTTGTTATCAGCGCTGTAAATTGGCTTAATGCTCGGTTCGAACTTGGACTAAATCCAGATCAGTTAATCGAAGATCTAAATCTGGACACTGCAAATCTGACACCAGTTGTTTCAAATCTTGCCGGTGGCCTGCTGAGTGTGGTCACAGCTTTGATGGTCGCATTATTTGATTTCCTAACAATTTTGATGTTCACGTTTTATTTTTCAGCGGATGCCAACCGCGTGAAACGCACGATTGCTGGCTACTTGAAGCCTGAACAACAAGAAGTGTTTTTGACTGTTTGGTCGATTGCGGTCAATAAGACTGGTGGTTTCGTAATTTCTCGTCTAATTCTTTCGATAATTTCTGCAGCGGCACATGGACTTTTCTTTATGCTGATTGGCGTCCCCTACTGGTTGCCAATGGCGATTTTTGCTGGCATTACATCCCAATTTGTGCCAACAGTTGGTACCTACTTAGGAATTGCTGTGCCACTCGCCTTCACAGTGGGCACCGACCCACTCAGTGCTGTTTGGATTGTCGGATTCGCAACTTTGTATCAGCAGATTGAAAATTACGTTCTGAGTCCACGTGTAAGTCGAGCAACCATGGATATGCATCCCGCTATTGCATTAGCTGCGGTGTTTATCGGTAATGCCTTGTTTGGACCAATCGGAGCTTTGATTGGTATTCCGATTGTGGCCGGCATACTTGCAGTGATGGATGCCTATGCCAAACGGCATGAACTAATTCCAGCCTTAAACCAAGGTCTAAAAACCGAGCCGAGTTAGCTGTTTCGGGTCGCGCTGCCAATCAGGAGCAATTTTGACCCGCAAATCGAGATAGACCTTGACCCCGAGATGCCGCTCAATTTGATTGCGCGCAGTTTGCCCGACGTGTTTGAGTCGAGCGCCACCTTTGCCAATCACAATCGCTTTTTGGCTGTTGCGCTCCACAAAAAGAAATGCGTGAATATCAACCAATGGTTTTGATGCTGGTCGATCTTCTCGCAATTTCATTTCCTCAACCACAACCGCAATCGAGTGTGGCAATTCATCTTCCACCCCATCGAGAGCAGCCTCGCGGATGAACTCAGCAATAATTTTTTCGTCAGTTTCTTCAGTGATTTCGCCGGCAGGATAAAGTGCTGGACCTTCGGGAAGTTCATCAATCAAAACTTTAGTTAGCACTTCAAGATTTTCACCGTTCACAGCAGACAGTGGGACGATAGCCTCCCACTCAAAACCTTGGGTTTCAGCTAGTTTCTGAATTCCAATCAGCCGCTCAGCCATTACTTTTTTTGAAACTAGATCAGTTTTGGTTAGCAATGCAACTTTTGGCGTTCGCATCATTCCACCAAGGTCGTTGGAGATCATTCGATCGCCAGGGCCAATAGGTTGATCAGCCGGAAAACACATAGCAATAAGATCCACATCAGTCCACGTAGCTTTCACGAGTTCATTCAATCGACTGCCCAACAATGTTTTGGGTCGATGAATGCCTGGAGTGTCAACCAAAACTATTTGGCCAGCTTCGTTGTGAACAATGCCACGAATCGCGTGGCGCGTGGTCTGCGGTTTATCCGAGGTGATTGCGACTTTGCTTCCAACTAAAGCATTCGTCAGAGTGGACTTACCTGTGTTGGGGCGGCCCACAATGCAGACGAAACCAGAGCGGAAGGTCACGAAGAACTCGCTTTCATACTTGAGATTGCGAGTAACGATAGTGCAACCGCAATCAGCAAAATACCGAAACTTGAAGTTAAGGACAAGGATTCTTGCAAAATGAATACCCCTAACAGCGTTGCGACCACAGGCTCAGCCAAGTTCAAAGTGGCGACTGAACTCGCTGACAGCGTTCGCAGCCCTAAACCAAAAAGCACGTATGCCAGCGTGGTAGTTACTAATCCCAACCACAGCATCAACCAGAAAGCGGTTGGAGTGAACAAACTCGATCCAGCACCTGCCAACGCTGGGGTCAGAAAAACTGCGCCGAGCAAAAATGCAGAGGCTAAAACTGTGGTTGAGTCTTCATTGTTTTTTATGCCTCTGCTGCCAAGCACGGTGTACACCGCATATGCGGCGCCGGCACCAATCGCGGCAAGTACGCCGAGTGGGTCTAGTACGGAGTTAAGTTGCAAGGCATCAAAACTAAGACTTAGAACTCCAATTACGGCTAGTGCCGTCGCTAGCCACCAGCTTTTTGATGGACGTTCCCGATTTAGCGTCCACCCTAAAGCGCCAGCAAATAACGGACCGAGCGCAAGTGAGGCCACAGTTCCTACTGCTACCCCCGTTAAGCCTGTGCCCACAAAAAACAATCCTTGATAGCCAGCTACTGCTAGCCCCATCAACCACACCCATGGCCTTCGCCACAATCTGAAAAGGGCCGACCAACCACTACGAAAAACCACAATCAGCACCAGGCCGAGTGCGCCAATAAAAAGCCGGCCAGCTGCAACCGCAATAGCGGAGAGCTCTACACCAGCCAAAGCTCGGCTAGTTGCGCTGGTGCCAAAAAGTGCTGCCGCAACCAAGGTAGCGGCTACGGCTAACCGATTAGGTCGCATCAGATTCGAGCTCTGGCTTGCTGACGCGCAGACGGCCAACTTTGTTACGCCGACCGGCTACTGATTCGGCTCGAATTGTCCAACCAGAAATTTCGATTTCACTTCCTGGAATCGCTACTCGACCAAGTCGAGCTGCCATTAAGCCAGCAACAGTGTCAATGCCTTCATCGTCCGCATCAAGCTCTACTTCGATAATTTCAGCTAGATCTTCAATATGTAAGCGCGAGCTGATTGAGTATTCGGTCTCAGAAATCTGAATCACTTCAGCTTCGGCAGTGTCATATTCATCGGCAATCTCGCCGACAATTTCTTCAATCACATCTTCGATTGTGACCAGGCCTGCAGTGCCACCGTACTCATCAACAAGAACCGCCAGGTGAGTTCGACGTTGTTGCATCTCTTTGAGCAATTCATCGACCCGCTTGGAGTCCGGCGCAAACATGGTCGGCCGCATTAGGGACTGCACCCGCTCGTTCGTTTGGGCATCGGAATGCTCAAAAATTCGGCGTGCCATATCTTTCAAATATATGACCCCGATGATGTCATCGACATCCTCGCCCACAACCGGAATTCGGGAATAGCCTGACCGCAAAGCTAATGACATGGCCTGCCGCAGGGTTTTGCTCGATTCAATCCAGACCATCTCAGTGCGCGGAACCATTACCTCACGCGCCACGGTGTCACCGAGTTCGAAAACTGACTGCAGCATTTTGCGCTCGTCATCTTGGATGACAGATTGACTTGCTTGTTCCATCAATTCGCGAAACTCAGCAGTGCTGGCAAACGGACCATCTTCAAAACCTTTGCCTGGGGTGATGGCGTTGCCCAACAGAATTAACAACCGAACAAGTGGCGCCATTAAGGTACCGAGCAAAACAACCAATCCACCAAAACTCACGCCGAGCTGGTCAGCTTTTTGGCGACCTATTGTGCGCGCACCGACGCCGAGTATCACAAATCCAATAAAGGTCATCAAGACTGTTGCAATCCACTCCGCAGATGGCACATCGCCAAACCCAGTGACGAGTAAGACTGTGGTGGAGCTCCAGCCGAAGGCTTGTAGGGCCAGCAGCGTGTTCACATATTTTGGTTTGTCCGCGACGATTCGAATTAACCGCTCATAGCGACCAGGCTTTTCTTCAGCCAACTCTTCCAGGTGGGCAAGTGACTGACGAGAGATTGCTGTCTCTAGGGCAGTTATCAAGGCCGTTAGACCAACTGCCGGAATCACCCAAATCCACTGCATCAGATTTCTCCTCGGTTGCTTGCCAATTTCGCTAGCAAGTCATTTTGTAAGCCGAACATTATTTTGTGTTCTTCTACCTCGTAGTGATCGTGACCGAGTAGGTGCAAAATTCCATGAGTTAAGAGCATGTCGAGCTCTGCATCAGCCGAGTTTCCGTTGGCAGCAGCCTGATCGCGGGCAAATTCTGGACAAAGAATTATGTCTCCAAGATAACCAGGTTTCGCCACTTCACCAGCGGCTGGTGCCCGCATTTCGTCCATAGGAAAACTCAACACATCTGTAGCGCCAGGCTCATCCATGTGCTGGATGTGAAGCCGTTCCATTTCGTCCAGATTCACGAACTGCACAACCAGCTTAGAAAATGGATTCAGCCCAATTTCTCCCATCACAAATCGGGCTGTTTCAAGAATTCGATTTGAATCGACATTCCAAGCCGACTTATTCTGAAGACTAATCTGGAAGTTAGCCACGCATACCTCGACGGTCTTTTGGCTGAGATTCATCCCACTTACCGTAGGCATCAACAATCCGCGCTACCAGCTGATGTCGCACCACGTCATGACTCGTTAATTTACAAAAAGCCACACCATCAATATCGTGCAGAATGTCTTGCACGACCCGTAAGCCGCTGGGTTGCCCTCCGGGCAAGTCGACCTGAGTCACATCACCAGTCACCACGATGGTTGAATTGAAACCAAGCCGCGTCAGAAACATTTTCATCTGTTCAGGTGTGGTGTTTTGTGCTTCATCCAAAATAATAAAGGCGTCATTCAAAGTACGGCCACGCATGTAGGCCAATGGAGCAACTTCGATTGTGCCACTCGTCATGAGACGAGGAATTTTTTCGGGTTCAATCATGTCGTGTAAAGCGTCATAGAGTGGCCGCAAGTATGGATCGATTTTCTCATTCAAAGTGCCTGGCAAGAATCCCAAACGCTCGCCAGCCTCTACTGCAGGACGCGTCAAGATGATGCGATTGATCCGTTTCGCTTGGAGCGCTTGAACTGCTTTGGCGACTGCGAGATAGGTCTTTCCCGTGCCAGCCGGGCCAATTCCAAAAACAATCGTGTTGTCATCAATCGCATCGACATAATGTTTTTGGTTTAACGTTTTAGCTCGAATGGTCTTGCCGCGATTACTCAAAATGTTTGCCGTCAATACCTGCGACGGAGCGATTGCGTTTTCTGATTTCAAAATCTGTAAAGACCGGATAGCCGCATCCGGATTGATTGCTGCACCCGTACGCACAATTATCTGAAGTTCAGCAATTAACTGGTCCATCAAAGCAACATCTTCACTCGGACCTGTGAATTGAATTTCATTACCGCGAACCAAGATGTCCACGCTTGGCATCTGCGCCTCGAGTGCGTGCAGGATTTCGTCTCGCGTTCCAACTAGCGCGACCATCGAAATGCTAGAAGGAATAACGATTGTGCTTGAGGCGATTGTTTCGGACATCAATTCCCTTAACCTGCTGGCCATTGCATGGCACGACCACCAAGCACATGTGCATGAACGTGAAAAACAGTTTGCCCACCATCGGCATCAGTGTTGAAAACCAATCTGTAACCGTTGGACGTTTCAGATTCACCAATCTCGGTAATGAATTGCATGAACTGCCCCATACCTTGCGAATCTGCATCTGCAAACTCTGCGGCATTTGCATAGTGCGTCTTTGGGACTGCCACCACGTGAACTGGCGCAGTTGGCGCAATATCAGCAAAAGCTAAAAAGTTGTCATTCTCTGCCACCAGTTTGGCAGGGATATCGCCAGCCACAATCTTGCAAAACAAACAGTCGTTCATACTCTGACTCTATGCCCATCTCGTAGTACGTGACATAACAATTCCAGCCGCCACTGTTCCAGCTGTCGAAGTTCGCAACACTGTGGGGCCTAACCGCACCACTTGAGCGCCTGCTTCTGAGAATTGCTCCAACTCCTCCGGCGAAACTCCACCTTCAGGTCCAACAATCAGCAGTAAATCGCCTTGCAATGGCACCGAAATACCAGACAGTCGAATGTCGCCATCTTCATGCAGCACCCAAGCATGTTGGGTTTCAGAAATCAACCGAACGACATCCTTGGTCGTGGCCAAACTAGATATTTGTGGTGTGCGTGGACGTCGCGATTGTTTAGCTGCTTCCCGCGCTGCAATCCGCCACTTTTGCACACCTTTTTCCTCTTTTTCCCCTTTCCATTGGGCCACACATCGTGTCGCTGCCCATGGAATGATCATGTCTACGCCTACTTCCGTCAACATATCTACGGCCAATTCGCCTCGATCGCCTTTTGGCAAAGCCTGCACAACCACGACTCGCGGCTGTGGAGGTGGTGCGATAGTTATCGCTACAACCTCGACCAGAACCTCATCTTTAGATGGAATCTCCCGGACATTTCCGTGAGCCAAGCGACCTTCGCCGTCGGCTAATAAAACCGAGTCGCCAATTTGGATGCGCTGCACGGTTGCAGCATGAAAACCCTCGTCGCCTGTGAGCCGAATGAACTCTCCTGCTGCGGTAGTGAGCAACTGTTCCGTGCTGACATGAAAAAGTGAAGCACCCATTAGCGACCTCCAAAAGCATCTTTGAGGCGACTAAAAAAGCCTTGGTTTTCACTCGTCATTTCGCCACTGAAATCTGTTTCGCCCCGAAGTGCAGCTAGTTGTTTTAACAACTCTCGCTGCTGGTCATCAAGTTTGTTTGGAGTTTGTATTTCGAGGTGAATCAACAAGTCACCTTTTCCACTTCCTCGCAAATGTGGCATGCCTTCGCCGCGTCGTCTTAAAACTGTGCCACTTTGGGTGC
>JBEAZM010000075.1:0-5977 GCA_041170125.1 Actinomycetota bacterium | reverse complement strand
ATGGCTTCGAAAACTCGCCCTGCGGCCGAAGTGGCGTCAGTGCGATCAATGTTCCATGGCATTTGGGGGCGATGTAACCAGCGGTTGTCATCTGCGTGTTCAGCTACTTTTTCAAATCCATAGTCGTTGGTAATTGCAAGTTCGTCGCCCATGTAGAGCAGAGGGATTCCGCCAAAGCCGTAAACCATCGCATACGCACAATTGATCCGAGCAATCGCAATGTCGAGTGCTAAACCATCGTTTGCTGCCACCGCTTTTTCGACGCCGAGCATGCTTGCGAGGGTTCCACTGATCCGTCGATCGCCAGTTAATTCATTTGGCTGAAAGACCGCACCAACCGAGAAAGAGTTTGGGAAATCTCCGACATAGAAATCAGACAGGAAACGTCGGTGGTCGCCACCATTCCAGCCGACTGCTGCTGCATCGGCATCATCAATCGCCCAACCAATGTCATCGTGGCAACGGACGTATGTTCCCCAAGCTGCTGTGGTTGGAACTGCGTTGAAGCGGCTCAAAGCCACTTCCATGAGCCGAGCATCTTGGGAGGCGAATGCGCTCCAAATCTGCACCATGAGCGAGTTGTGATAAGCAATCTCAGAGACTTTGCCGGCATGTTCACCTTGGCCGAGATACTGGACTAACTGGTTTGGGCCAACGATTGCTTCAGCTTTAAGTATCAAAGCGGGTGCGGCAATATGAGCTGCTGCTCGAAGGGCCTGAGTTAGTTGATGTACTTCAGGTTGGTTCTGGCAATCGGTGCCTAGTTTTTTCCAGATGAATGCGATTGCATCAAGTCTGAGGCAGTCTGCCCCTTTGTTTGCGAGATAAAGAATCACATCGAGTAGTTCGATGAAAACATCTGGGTTAGACCAATTTAAGTCCCATTGCCAGGAATTGAAAGTGGTCCACACCCAACCATTTAAGTCTTCATCCCAGGTGAAATTCCCAGGCGCAAAAGCTGGGAAAATTTCGGGCAAGGTGCGTTCAAACTGATCAGGAATTTGGCGGTCAGGGTAGATGTAGAAGTAATCGCGGTATTTAGCATCGCCGCGTCTGGCTTTTTCGGCCCATTCATGTTGATCGGCAACATGATTGAGCACCAAATCTAGAGTCAAGCTAATGCCATTTTTATGTAGCTCACTCGCTAGCGATTCGAGGTCGGCCATGGTGCCGAGGTCGCTACGCACCTGTCGGTAGTCTGCAACCGCATAGCCGCCATCGTTTGGTCCCTTACGTGGCTGCAGCAGCGGCATTAAATGCAGGTAAGTGACGCCGAGTTCGTTGAGGTAATCAATTCGCTGCTCCACCCCTTTTAGGTTGCCCGCAAAACGGTCGGTGTATGCGGCGTAACCAATCATTTCTGGCAGTTGGTACCAGTCGGGTTGGAGCAGTCTTTGTTGGTCGCGGTCGCGTAATTCAACCGACCGGGCCGCAAACGCTTTTGCGATGTGGCTCTGGATTCGAGTGAGGATTTCGGGCTCATATAAATCAGAAAGTGCAGTTTCAATATCAGCACCCCAGCGTGCCCATCTTTGCTCAAGCACGTGTACGTCTTGGGGGGTTAAGCCAGCGCTGTTGAAGGCACTGGGATTCGCTGGGGAAGCGGCTGATTTCATTGGGCAATCCTGCAACTTTTTAGTTAAAAACGGAGATTGAGGGTTGGTTTTGCACGGTTTTGCATTGAATCGGTAATTAAAAGTGTGATTTTTGCAGAACTTCGCGGGTGTTTGAGATTTGTTGCGTTCCCAACCCACAACATCCCCCGATGATGACAGCGCCCGCTTTCTGCCAGTTGGAGATTTCGGCATGCGGGATTGCGGCAATGCCCTCATCGAGCCAGGTTCGACTAACAGCATCCCAAGTGCGACCGGCGTTTGGGTAAACGATTTTAGGTAGCTCCGACTCCATGTGTAGTAGCAGCGAAGTAATGTGTTCTGGCTTAGTGCAGTTCACTCCGACTGCAATCACTTGCTTAGCGTCCACCTGTGAAAAAGCTTTTGCGATGTCCGTGCCGTCTGAGATTTGATCAGCGTTCTTAGCACTAGCTGAAATCCAGATTGGAATGTTGAATTCTTTTGCGAGCTCATTAATCACTGATATCTCGACCACACTTGGAATGGTTTCGAACGCGAAAATATCTGGTGCTGCTTGTGCGAATGCAGTTAAACGTTCAGCGTGAAAGTCAAGTAAAGCTTCGCGTGAAATTACGTAGTCACCGCGATATTCCGAACCATCGGCCAAGACAGCACCGTAAGGTCCAATCGATGCTGCGACCCAAACTTCGTGCTCGGCGCGCTCCGCGACTTCGCGCGCAAGTTCGATTGATTTTGAGATTGCAGTGCTAACAGATTGTGGGTCGCGACCGACTTTCTCAAAACCTTGGGCAGATATTTGGTAACTCGCGGTCGTAATGATTTCAGCACCGGCATCTACATGTGATTGGTGAACGGCGGATATTGCCGCAGGATCTTCGAGCAAGATTTTTGCTGACCAAAGTTCGCCACTCAAGTCATAGCCCAGGTTTTCTAAACCAGTGGCCATGCCAGCATCAAGAACTTTTGGATGTGCTCGAAGCTGTGAAATGGAAATCATGGTTTAAGTCTAATTTCCGAGAGCCAAACTTGACTAAAAATTGATTGCGCGGAAATCCGTTCGAGAGTTTCAAGTTTTAGAAATATCCCACCAAATAGAAAGGAAAAACATGTATCAGACGAAACTCTTTTCAGTAGTTTCAAGTTTCTCAGTTGCAGCTGCGGCAGCCTTTGCATTTTCGGCTCCAAATGTGTTTGCTGACTTTACGTCATCTTCGAGTGTGCCGGATAACGAAGTCGCAGCAGGTACGGTTGATGTCGAACTAGTGGATGCAAACGGCACTACCCAGATGGCACCAATTTTCACAATTAACAATGCAATGCCGTATATGACTGCCGAAAGCCAAACCCTTCGCATTAAAAACCAAGGTACTTTGGATGCTGCAATCGAACTGACTGCCACGAATCTAGTCAGCAGCAGTTCCAATTTGGACGATGTGCTTCGAATTGTTGTTCGCGATAGCTCAAATCAGGTTTTGTACTCGGGACAAATTTCGGATTTGAGTATTGAAGTTGGAAATCTTGCCGCTGGTGCTCAATTAAATTGGACAGTAGCGATTGATTGGCCGGATCTACCAGCCGTTGATGACAACCAGTACCAGGCAGCAGCGTTGGCTTTTGAGTTCAACGTTACGGCTTCAAACTTGGTGGTTTAACTATGTTGCGTCGCGGTGTGAAACAGTTAACGAAAATCGGAATAGGGCTGGTCTCGAGTTTTGTCCTGCTTTACATCGCGGCGCTGCTTAGTTTGCGGATATCAGGTTTTGAGTATGCGGTTGTGGCATCGAATTCAATGTTGCCTCACGCCGCTCGCGGTGACCTTGTTATTTTAGATCGCACAATTTCCCCACGGTTAGGTGATGTTGTCACTTTCGCACGAGGCAACACGATTGTGATGCATCGACTACATGCCTTAACCACAAGTGGTGAGTGGAAAACGAAAGGCGACAACAACCTCACAGCCGACCCTTGGCGAATAAAGTCAAGAGACATTCGAGCTGAGGCAGTCGGCAGATTAGCTGGGTTTGGTTGGCCTTTACTCTGGGCAACGCCTGCGTCGCTTGGCGACACAGTAAGTTCAAGTTGGACTCGTGATTCGGTGACTCCTGCAGCTGTCACTTCGAAAACTATGACTAGTTCCTCATTCACGCTTTGGACTAAATTTTCGACGTTAAGTTTTTACACAGTGCCAACAAGTGGAGCATTAAGAATTAGCAGTTCAGGCGAACGCAGACTTTATTCGCGTGTTTTGTGCGCCAATTTATGTCGCATCCATCTCGAGGGGAACCTGTCGCTGGTTGATCCAGCAAAACCATATGTCGATTTCCTGTTCAACTCCTGTCCAGATTCTCTAGACAACATCAGTTGTGGTTGGGTGGTGCGTGTAAAAAATCTGGCAATTGAGTTACGACTTATTTCTACGGATGGCGAAATCGGATCAGTTTTAGAATCATGCAGCCCACCAGCCACATTCAGCATCTCAAGTCGGGCGATATATTCGATAAGTCGAGGTCCGAGTGGATTTTTAGTCACACTAAACGGAGAGCCTTGCCGGCTCGGACAAAATTTACTTTCGGTATATCCAAGTGGGGCTTTTCAAAATCCAAACGGTGACCGAATTGGTTTTTGGCTCACCGGAAGTAATCGTTGGACGAGTGAAAAAACTGCTATTCGAGCTAATTAAATTTGAGATATTGCTGAACTAAGTGAATCGATAAATCCTTCAGAGGTTGAAGTGGCTCCCGAAACAATCCCAATGTCGGCGCTCTGAGATTCGAGTGCCTCTGCAATCAGAATCGGAACACTTGCATCAGTCCATTGTTGGTCGCGACCATCTGGGGCCTGCAACATTTGGATACCGGTGATTTCTTCACCTATAACTTGGATTTCAACTTGAACATAACCGTAATGAGTTGCTACTGCATTTCCAGTTATGAGCTTTGTAGTCGAGCTAGAACCTGTCGTAACTGGTGAATCAACTTTTCCAGTTAGAAAACTCGGGTTTAACGCTCCTTGGGGGTACCCCAATCCAACAATGGTAGAAAAAAGTGCAATGCCACCAAGTGTGTATTCGCGTCTCATGTTATTCCTTACAAATCGAAAGTTTCAGCATGGATCCGTTCATCTTTAACACCAAGTGCTTTGGCTGATTTTTGGATCAGTTCAATCAAACCCTGCGGACCACAAATAAAGATATCCGCACTTCGGATGTTTGGTGCAAGCGAAATGAGTTCACTTGGAGTAAGTGGGAATTGCGACCTGGGCCCAATCAATTTATGGATTTGCACATCTAACTTCTCAGAGAGTTCATCAATCTCAGATTCCAGGGGCAAATCATCAGCCGAATGTGAGCGCCAGATAAGCGTGATGTTTTTCTCTGCAGAAAGTTCATCCAGTAATGCGCGGATTGGGGTGATACCGATACCGCCTGCAACTAAAACTATGTTTGGACTGACTGCAGCGGAAGCAGTAAATATTCCGTAAGGTCCAGAGATTTTCACTTTCGTACCTGGCTCAAGTTGATCGAGCCGCGATGTGAAATCACCCAAACTTTTAACTGTCACGCGCAGTTCATTCTCGGTAGGGGATTGGGATAACGAAAACGGATGGGAAGTACCCGGTGCACTTACGCCTGCAAAATTAAAGTTTAAATATTGACCAGGCTTGGCATTGAGACTGACGAGATTGGTACCAGTAAAAACGAGACTGCGCGTGGTTGGGCTCTCATGAATGATTTCTTTGAGTTCCAAACCAATTCGTTTCGAAACTCGAGCCGGTTGAATCCAGCGGTAATAAATGATGAAGCTAAAAGTCAATGCGTAGTAGCTCACCCACCAAAGTTTTAACGCGGGGTTCGAAGTGAACATCACGCCGGTGTCGACTTGATGAAAAAAGCTGAGGACGACAGCTAGGTAGCTAAAGAAATGTATTTGCCACCAAGTTTCGTACTTGAGTTTTGCCCGAGCTCGTCTGTAGGAAGTAACGCCGACTACGAAAAACATCACAAGCCCAATAAATGCTGGCAACATTTTCTCAGCCTCAAACACAAGCCGCCAAAATTCACTCCAAGCGTTTGTGTTTGTGAGTTCGGCATAGCCGACACTGATGAACGTAACGTGTGCCAGTATTAAGTAAAGCGTGTAAGGGCCAACTTTTTTGTGGATTAAAGTCAGTTGATCTTGGCCCAGAGTTTTTTCCAAAATTGGTAATCGCGCCATAAAAATCAACATCAGCAGCGCTAGAAATCCAGCCGACATTCCAGCGACTCGCCCGGCCGCCGTGAAAGCTGTGTCGGGACTTGTCCAATCAGAAAGAGGTTGGGCTAAAAATCCCACAGCAACAGCAACACCACCGGCAATACCAATTACCGTTAGTGCCAGTAGTGC
>JBEAZM010000074.1:0-3764 GCA_041170125.1 Actinomycetota bacterium | reverse complement strand
TTTAAAGCCGACTCGGATGTTTCAGCATTGCGCAATGGCTTGCGAACTGAAACTGAAATGCCTGAGGTTGTGCAGGCGGTAATACACAACTGCCGCTTGCTAAAAGAATCAACCGCTGGCGCGTTTGATCCATGGGCAATTCCGGATGGCGTCGACTTTTCTGGCTACGTCAAAGGTTGGGCAGCCGATCTGATTGCCAATATGTTGGTTGAAAAAGGTTTTGCTAACGTGGCAGTAAACGCTGGTGGTGATGTGGCTGTGCGAGGTTTGCAAGCCGAACAGACTCCGTGGAAGATTGGCATTCGCAACCCGCACGTATCGGATGAAGTGGTTGCAGTTGTGCAGTCCTCACATGCCGCAATCGCAACGAGTGGCACTTATGAGCGCGGCCTACATCTGCACAACCCCAACTCTGGCAGTGCCGACGTAGCAATGGATGCAGTAACTGTGGTCGGACCAGACGGTGGCCAAGCAGATGCTTATGCAACCGCTTTGTTGATTGCTGGCACTGACGGTGTGGAATGGTTTAAAGGTATGCCCGAGTGGAGTGGCATGCTGATAAAGGGTGAAGAGGTCTGGAAGTTCGGTCCAGCATTCGCGTGAATCAGAATTGAAAAAGCCCCGCTTGTGGCGGGGCTTTTTCGTGTGAACAGAAGTGCTTTGTTTGCACTCACAGCTTTATCGGCAGTTGCAGCGCTGATCTTCAGGAACGCCAGCAAAAACCTGCTCTACGTGCATACCGCAACCACTCCAGGTGATTTTGCGGCAGCGAGGGCATACGGCTCGGCTACACATATATTTTCTCCTCGTTGTTGGACTCCCAAAATATACCCCCAGGGGTATCCGCTTTGCAAATCAAATCAGAGTTTCTCGGAGACAAATCAAAGAGTTTTCCGTGTACCAAAGATGCAGCATTAGCCGAGCCTTAGTTGCTTAGCGTGGCAAACTGACTTTATGGGTTTAGCTGAAGTGGCGTTACGAAATCAAGACCATGTTGGCTTACGTGCTGGCTGGCTTCGAGCTGCCGTGCTTGGCGTAAATGATGGCATCGTCTCAACCGCTGCATTGATGGTTGGCGTCGCGGCGGCGAGTACAGACACTCGCGCTGTTCTAACTGCTGGTGTAGCAGCAGTTGCGGCCGGCGCTATGTCGATGGCGGCTGGCGAATACGTTTCGGTTGCGAGTCAGTCTGACATTGAAAAAACTGATCGCGAGATTGAAGCTGAGCAACACAAAATTGACCCCGAGGGCGAACTCGAAGAACTTGCCGCGATTTATCGCGAGCGTGGTTTGGATGATGACTTAGCTCACAAGGTTGCGCACCAACTTCATGCGCATGATGCGCTGCATGCTCATTATCGGGAAGAGTTAGGACATCACGACTTTAGTAAACCGCGTCCAGTCCAGGCGGCTATAGCTTCAGCTGCAGCCTTCACCGCAGGCGGCTTGATTCCATTTCTTGCAGGCTTTTTTCCAGCTGATCAGCGGGTACTCGGGGTTGTGGTTGTGACAGAGCTAGGCCTGCTTGGGGCTGGTTTGCTTTCTGCTAAAGCGGCGAGTGCCAAGCCTTTTATTCCGACCATTCGGATTTTGATTGGCGGAAGTTTGGCGATGGCTGTGACTTTCGCGGTGGGTAGTTTCTTCGGCGCGGTTGGGCTGTAGCCTCCAACACCAGACGGCGAGCAAGCACTGACTCTGTTAATTTGTAGTCATGAGCAAACTTGAAATCGGCGATGTTGCACCAGCTTTTAAACTCCAAGACGCTTCGGGTAAATCCGTCAGTCTGAAAGACTTTGCTGGCAAAAAAGTAATCCTCTACATCTATCCAGCAGCAATGACACCGGGATGTTCAAAACAAGCTTGCGATTTCCGCGATACCGAAACAGCTTGGCGAGCCGCTGGTTACGAAGTGGTTGGGATCTCCCCAGACAAGCCAGAAAAACTGCAACAGTTTGCCGAGCGCGACGGCCTGCCTTTCCCACTACTCAGTGATCCTGATAAGTCAGTGATGACTTCCTACGGTGCATTCGGTGAAAAGCAGCTGTATGGAAAAACCGTGGTTGGAGTAATTCGATCAACCTTCGTTTTGGACGTAAATGCCGGCGGCAAAGCTAAAGTTTTGCTTGCCCAATACGGCGTGAAGGCGACCGGACATGTTGGTCGCTTACAAAAAGAATTGAACTTCTAAGGCATATGTCAGTGCGGTAGTGCACAATTCCGCCTCATGGGGGATATTCAAACAATTCATTTAATCCAAAATCCCAACGCCCAGAACTGGGTGTTGGGTGAGAATCATCCGACTCAAGGTCGACGATTTCTCTACGCAACCGAGACTCTCGAGGCGCTTGCTGCTGAGCAAGCCATCGAACTCGTCAGCCACCCAGCTCGGGTAGCAACCAAAACTGAACTAGAACGAGTCCACACACCCGAGTACGTTCAACAAGTTCTAATTCTTGAACGCTCTGGTGAATGGGAAGGCGAGCGTATCGACCTTTCCCAGCTAGCAGCAGAATTTGCTGGCGGCACGCTTGTTGCGCTTGATCAAATTCTGGCTGGTGCAAAACTTGCAGTGAATTTGCCAGGTGCCAAACATCACGCTCAGGCGAATCGCAGCAGTGGTTTTTGTGTCTTTGGAGACTTTGCGTTAGCCGCAAAAGTTCTTGTGAAAGACCACAACCTGCGAGTCGCGATTTTGGATATCGATGCGCATCACGGAGATGGCACCGAGAATCTAACTCGCGATGACGATGCAATCCTCACTTTCTCAATCCACGAAGGTGCACTGTTTCCTTACTCGGCAATGAATCATGAAGCATCTGAATCTGTTCACAATCGGCCGCTGGCAGCTGGAGCGGGCGATGATGAGCTGGTCGTGGCCGTGCAAGATTTCATCGATACAGCAAAAGTGTTTGCTCCTGACGTGATTTTGGTAGCTGCTGGTGGCGATGGCCATCTGCACGATCCATTGTCGAGTCTGCAATATTCTGAAGCAGCATTTGCACATGTCGGTGCACTGCTTCGAAACGCATTTCCCGAAACCCCATTTCTTGTGGGTGGCGCAGGTGGTTACCGACCTGACGACTACACACCAGCAATGTGGTTGCACATAATCCTGGCGCTAGCTGGTCACAGCGAGAACCAGATTTCCGAACTCAACATCAATAATCGAATTAGCAAAGTTAGAGCAGCCCATGAAGCGAACTGATTTATATGCACCCCAGTGGGTGTCTGCCGACCAAGAGCCAGATGAACTCTGGACCGAAATTCTGCCTGGCCTTTGGATGGGCGGAACTGATGATGAAGATTGGCTCAACACCCAAAAAGAGTTGAGCGATTTTGAACACAACATTCCTTTCCAGTCCGTGGTGACTCTGTTCGCCTGGGCTCACCCGATGCCTTGGGGCGTTGAAGAGGTTCGCTGGGGTGTGGCCGATGGCGCCATGCACCATGTCGATGAGCAGCGGCTACATCGAATTGCAGAGTGGGCGTACGACCGCTGGCAAGCAGGCGACAAAGTACTCATTCGCTGCCAAGCTGGTATGAATCGCTCAGGCTTAGTCACAGCGCTGGTTTTGATGCGCGCCAACTACACAGCTGCCGAAGCAATCGCCTTGCTACGCGAGCAGCGCTCTGAAGTGGTTTTGTTCAACAACCACTTCGTTGACTATCTGGTCAGTCTAGATCCGACCGAAAAAACTGCCTCGAACTAAAGTTCACCTATGACTTGGTTAATTACGGGCGGTGCTGGTTACATCGGTTCACAT
>JBEAZM010000073.1:0-2939 GCA_041170125.1 Actinomycetota bacterium | reverse complement strand
CTACCCGATATTTTGAAAGCCTCGAAAATTCCAGAAGCCATAACTGCCGGCACAGCAAGCAAGAACGAATAACGGGTCGCAATTTCTCTATTGAGTCCAAGTAGTAAGCCGGCGGAAATTGTGGCCCCGGATCGCGAGACGCCGGGAATCAGGGCCAGTGCTTGAGCAAAACCCATCGCTACTCCTGTGGAAATTTTGAAATCTTTACGCACAGGAATCGGTAATCGTTCGACCACAATTAAAAGCACGCCAAAAGTAATGAGCATCAACGCAACCAGATTTAAGTTCCTAATGTCGCCTTCGATTAAGTCCTGCAAAGCAAATCCAATAACACCAATCGGCAGGCTGCCTAACACGATTGCCCAAGCAAAATTCGATTTTTCAGATCCCCGTGAGGCGGGATATTTAAACCAATCAAACAGGCTCCGCAGCAACTCCATTAGTTCACGTCGGAAATAAATAATGACGGCCGTTTCGGTGCCTATCTGGGTAACGGCGGTAAACGCTGCTCCAGGATCTCCCCAGCCAAAAAATTCCGACACTACGAAGACATGAGCACTTGATGAAATCGGCAAGAACTCAGTCAAGCCTTGAACGATGCCAAGAATTAATGCTTCGAACCAAGAAATCATAAATCTATGCGTTCCTTAAAAATCTATCCATTACCCGTGTGCCAAATTGAACACTCGTAACTGGAACCCGCTCATCCACACCGTGAAATAGTGCCCCAAAATCCAAGTCGCTCGGTAACTGCAAAGGGATAAAGCCAAAACAACGAATCCCTATCTGAGCAAAGGCTTTGGCATCAGTGCCCCCGCTCAAGACATAGGGCACAGCTCGTGCGGTTGGGTCCTCGGCTCTCAGTGCAGCAGCCATTGCATCCACTACGGGTCCACTAAACGGAGTTTCGAGAGCGATATCAGAAACCAATTCGCTGCGTTCGACACCTTTTCCGAGCAAGGAATTTATAGTTTTATCAAATTCGTCCTCGTACCCAGGCAAAACTCGCCCATCAACGAAAGCCTCGGCGTGTTCAGGGATTACGTTTACTTTGTATCCCGCATTGAGCATGGTTGGTTGGGCAGAGTTTGCAAATGTTGCACCGATTAATCGAGCCATTGGTCCTAAAACATTCAAAATTCCGGGGATGTCGGTTGGGTCTAAATCTATTTCAAAAGCTTCCCCCAACTCGCGAACCAGCGCTAGGTTGGTATCGGTTAATCGAACCGGCCACTCGTATCGCCCAATCCGAGTTAGGGTTTCCGCCAGTTCCGTCACTGCGTTATGGTCATTCAACATCGAACCGTGGCCAGCTGTCCCAGTCGCCTTAAGTTTCATCCAGCGCAAACCTTTTTCTGCGGTTTCTATGAAATACAACCGCAGGTCCGGATTAGCTTGGAGCGAGAATCCACCAACTTCACCAACCGCATCTGAAACATTTTCGAACATGTCAGGGCGATTAGCAGTTAACCAATGTGCGCCATGTCGTCCACCAGCTTCCTCATCCGGCATAAACAACAGATTTATCGGTCGATCTGGCTCGATGCCAGCGCGAGCCCAGTGTCGAACAGTCGCAAGCAAAATGGCGTTGCCATCCTTCATATCGACCGCACCGCGCCCCCAAATCATTTCCTCGGCGATTTCGGCTGCGAACGGAGGGTGGGTCCAATTCCCTACAGCCGGCACCACATCGAGGTGGCCGTGAGCAAGTAGGGCAGGACGGTCAGGGTTCTTTCCTGCGATTCTCGCGAATACACCTGCCCGTTTGCCAGATGTGGTTGTGAAAAGTTCAGCTTCGATACCAACTTCCGACAATTGCTCAGCAACATATTCGGCCACTTCCCGCTCACCTGGACCAGAATCATCTCCAAAGTTGGTGGAATCAATCCGAATTAGGTCCTGCAAGATTTTGACCGTTTCGGATTCGGCCGCGCCTGTTGTCTCAAAACTCATGGTCTAAGTGTGCCTCACACGGGTGAGTTTCAACTCTGAATCGGCTCTTGATAGAGTTCGCCCGCTCAACTTCAAGTCCGGGTGGCGGAATAGGCAGACGCGCTAGCTTGAGGTGCTAGTCCTCGCAAGGGGATGGGGGTTCAAGTCCCCCCTCGGACACAAAGCCCAAACCATTTGGTTTGGGCTTTTCCTTTGGAGTGGCATGAATCGGACGCGTATCGCACCAACCCCCTCTGGTTTCCTGCATGTCGGCAATCTCCTCAATTTCAAACTTGTCCAGAAATGCGCTGCGCAATTCGATGCAGAAATTGCCTTGAGAATTGATGATGTTGATTCAGATCGGGTGCGTGAGGGCTACCTATTAGATATTTTTGAAAAACTGAGTGCCATGCAATTCGGTTGGCAGCACGGCCCAAAATCGTACGATGAAGTATCTACCTATTCTCAATCAAAAAAGATCAATGACTACCGTGAGGCGCTCTCAGCTTTACAAGCTTGTTCAGAAGATATTTTTGTGTGCTCGTGTTCCCGTGCTCAGCGGATTTCCGGACGCTGTGTAGCAGACTGTTTCGCCAGGCAGAACAAATTCGTCCCAGATCAGAACGCGGTGAGAATTCGGCAGCCGAATCAAGATGAGGTGCTTTGGCGACGCGACGATTTGCCTTCCTATCACCTAACAGACATTGTTGATGACGCTGAACTTCAAATTACCCATGTATTTAGAGGAGCTGACTTATTCGATTCGACTCAGCTTCAAAAAGTTCTACGGGAACGGCTGCAAATAAAAGTCCCGCAGTATGCGTTCCACCCACTCATAGAAATAGCAGGTTCAAAAATCTCGAAATCAACGGGTACAAACAAACTGCTTTACACAAAAGAAATCGATGAAAAATTAGAGGCGCTTGCTGACGAATTGCTGCCCCATGTCAACGCCCAGTTTTCTAACCCCATTGAATCGGTGTTTGATTTGTTGCCAATAGATGCTG
>JBEAZM010000072.1:0-3215 GCA_041170125.1 Actinomycetota bacterium | reverse complement strand
TTTCCGAGCTCACCCAGACTGGGTTTTGGCGGTGCCAGGCCGGCTGCCGTTTGAATGGCGCTCCCAACAAGTGATTGATTTGGCCAACCCTGATGCTTACGCGCATGTGCTAGGTCAGATGACTGCAGTTCTGAATGAATACAAATCAATCCGCTACTTGAAGTGGGATCACAACCGGCCAGTGGTGGATGCTGCCCATCTTGGTACACCAGCAATTCGCAAGCAGACTCAAGCTGTCTATCGGCTTTTTGATGAACTAAAACAGCGCTTCCCGGGACTCGAGATTGAATCATGCTCGTCTGGCGGTGGTCGGATTGACCTCGGAATTTTGGAGCACACAGATCGGGTCTGGGTGAGCGATTCAAACGATGCGCTTGAACGCCAACGCATGCAGCGCTGGACTGCACAAGTGCTGCCACCAGAACTGATGGGAACCCACATTGGTCCACATCATTCACACACCACAGGCCGCACGCACGCTTTAACTTTCCGTGCAATCACTGCTCTGTTTGGCCACGCTGGTTTGGAGTGGGACATCACCGAAACCACTTCGGCAGAACGTGAACTTCTGCGTTCGTGGGCCAGTTACTACAAAACCAATCGTGAACTTTTACACAGTGGCCACATGGTTCGAGTCGCAACGCATGAACCCACGCTTTCTTTGCATGGTGTCGTAGCGGCTGACAAGAGTCGGGCGATTTTTGCGATGGTGCAAGAAGGTGTGACTACATCTTCTCGACCACAACCACTCACTTTCCCTGGGCTCGATCCTGACCGCGAGTACCGGGTTAGTGAAGTGCGACCAGCCGGTGATCCGCACTACTGGCAAATCGACCCGACACCTTGGGTGGCCACACCTGTGGCGCTCTCCGGTCGAGTGTTAGCGGAGGTTGGGTTAACCGCTCCTATCTTGACGAGCGAGCAGGCTACTTTGATTGAGATTGTGGCTATTTAAACTTCACCACAGCCAAACACTTGTTAACTTTCTGTTCAACAAGTGTTTGGCTGTTCGCCATTCATAGCCCAGTAACCGTTTGCACAAATATCCAATCGTTCGGGCATGGCACTTTTGGAAGAATCTCAAGTCACCGCGACCCCGCGTGAAATTCCTGTTGTCCGACGGATTTCGGACCGGGTGTTTCGTGGAATTTTGATCTTTGGCGGACTTTTTGCATTCATCGTTCTTGCTGGAATTTTTGGTTACCTTTTCTCAACAGCCCGGCCAGTTTTGGAATTCATGGGCTTGGATTTCCTCTTCACGAGCAACTGGTACGCCGGCGATGGTTTGTTGCCGAGCGAGGGCTCAATCGATCCGCCAAACTTTGGCATCGCTGCCATGATTTGGGGATCGCTTCTAATCGCATTGGTTGCACTTCTCATTGCGGTTCCATTGGCAGTTGGCGTTTCCCTAGCAATCACTCAAGTACTTCCCAAACGGATCGCTTTTTTTGTAACTTCATTCGTTGACCTAGCTGCCGCAATCCCATCGGTGGTTTTTGGCCTCTGGGGTGCATATGTGCTGAGCCCGCACGCAGAGCTTTGGGCTAAGTGGCTGAATACAAAGCTTGGGGACACAATTCCAGTTTTCAGCGTTGAGTTTGCGTACTTTGGCCAGTCACCATTCATGGCCGGACTTGTGCTCGCAATCATGATTACGCCAATCATCACAGCGGTAGCACGTGAAATTTATTCACAAGTTCCACGTGAGCTAATCACAGGCGCTCAGGCTTTAGGTGCTTCACGCTGGTCTGTCGTAAGAGATGTGGTTTTGCCATTTGGCCGCGGCGGCGTGGTTGGTGGCGCAATGCTCGGACTCGGCCGAGCACTCGGCGAAACAATTGCAGTGTTTTTCGTACTCCAAGTTTTCACCAGCGATGTGAACTGGTACAACATTTTAGAGAGTAAGGGTGGCTCGGTCGCTTCACTAATCGTTTCCCGATTTGGTGAGGCGGGTCCACTCGAAGTCAGTGCTCTGTTCGGTGCTGGTCTTGCACTATTTCTAGTTACTTTGCTTGCTAACGCAGCTGCAGCGCTAATCATTAAGAATGCGAAAGGTGGGGTGCGTTAATCATGGCAATCTCAACCCAAACCTTGCCCGAAGCCCAGCCGGCCCCGAAATCATCTCCGTGGAAAGTCGTCGACAAAACGATGTTGGCGCAACAGCTCGGGGTGCATCTAGGTACACCGCTGTTAGCTTCGCTCATAACTGTCAACACTGGAATCTCGGGCTATTCAGGTTTTCTCGTTTTGTGGCTCCCACTGCACATACTTACAGCAGCACTGCTCGGTCGATTCGGCAAGCGCGAACGCACTTTTGCGGACAGCACATTTGAAGTCTTAACTATTGCATCTTTGATTGTGTTTGGACTTTTCATCGGATCAGTTTTGATTCCGATTTTTCAACAAGGGATTGAGGCTTTTCAAGGTAAGAATGGTTTCAATTGGAACTTGCTTTTCGAAGATTCGAAAAATACGGGAATCGATACCAAACTGAGCAAAGGCGGGCTTTCGCACGCAATTTTGGGTTCAGCTTTGATGGTCGGATTAGCGACCGCGATTTCGCTTCCAATTGGAATCCTCGCTGCGCTTTATGTAACTGAAGTACGTGGAAAGCTGACTCCCTTCGTGCGCTTCTTTGTACAGGCTATGTCTGGTGTTCCATCAATCATTGCTGGCTTGTTCATCTATGCAGCCTTGATAATCAGCGGCATCATTACTTATTCTGGTTTTGCTGGAGCCTTAGCGCTCAGCATTTTGATGCTGCCAACCATTGCTCGAACGGCCGAAGAAATTTTGCGTCTTATTCCAGATGACCTTCGAACCGCAGCACTTGCACTAGGTGGAACGCAGTGGCGAGTAGTCCGCATGGTCGTGTTGCCAGCGGCACGTGGTGGTCTAGTAACGGCAACCATTCTTGGGATTGCCCGTGTGGCTGGTGAAACCGCACCACTATTGCTAACCGCTTTTGGCAATCGCGAAGTGAATCTAAATCCATTTGAGGGTCCAATCGCGAGCTTGCCGGTTTATGTATTCCAGCAAATGCTGCTTGGCACTCCTAACGATCGTGCTAGAGCATGGTTCGCAACCACAGTTTTACTTGTACTAATCGCAATTTTGTTCACCGCAGCGCGCGCGGTTTCTAATCGAATGAGGAATGTCTAATGGAGGAAGTAATGGAACTCGACACCAATACAATCAATAAACAAGGCGAACGC
>JBEAZM010000071.1:0-5089 GCA_041170125.1 Actinomycetota bacterium | reverse complement strand
GACCCGTCGAATCAAGTCTTTGATACCGAGCGACATCCATACCCAAAATCCGGGATGGTGAACCAGCGCCAAAACGATCAATCTCATTGATTGTGACAGGCAAGACTTCGAGTTGCAGATTCGAAAAACCTGTCCCGTCACGCGTAACAATCACAGCTCGGAATTCATACCTACCAGCGATTTCAGGTAATCGAATTCGACTTACCCAAGCCGATGAGCCCACAGTTGTTTTTGCGGCAGCCGGTAACCATTCTTCACCTTGCTTAATTTGAACTTCAATGGTTGCAGCTTTGCCATAATTTTTAAAAGTGCCTGCAAAACTCGTGAATGACTTGGCCGGAATGGCATTTGCAAAAGAGTTGATAGTGACTTCGGGAGGTAGCGGTCGAACAACCTGCACTGTCCGCCAGATTGGAGCTGAAGTCTTGGTTTTGGGAGTGACAATTTTGTATTTCAGTCTGGTCGGTTTGCTTGGGGCTTGGATTTTCATCGCCCAACTGCCGTCTTTGGCAGTTTTAACAGTGCCACCAGCCACTGCCACCCACTTACCTTGAAGCAGTCGCAAACGTTGCACAATCACACCAGCTTTTGCGGGCTTTATCTGTCCAACTATTCGAAAAGTTTTTCCAACATCTACAGTGGATTTGGTTAGCGTCGCGCTGAGCACCGGAACTCTAACCACGCCTGGCTCGTTAGCCGAGGCAACAAAGGGGGAGGTAAGTGCGAAAACGAGTGCAACCGCAACGCTCGGTACTAGTACTTTTAATCGCATAACTCGCCTCCATTCCGATACCTATCCAATTATGGCGGTCATCTCTGAAAGCGCCGAATTAGTAAATCGAGGGCGTTAGTTGACCGAACATTTAGCCTGAAAATATAACTTTAGGTACTACTCTGCCGCGATGACGAAACGCGGTTTAGCACTTTTTGTGGCTCTCTCCATCATCTGGGGTCTTCCTTACTTATTCATCAAAATCGCGGTCGCGGAACTAGATCCTGTAATCACAGTTTTTGCTCGCACGCTTCCATCCGCATTGCTGCTGCTTGCCTACAGCGCCTATCGCGGAAAACTTCGGGAAAACTTGAAATACTGGAAAATTGCATTGCTGTTTGCTGTTGTGGAAATGGTTTTTCCATGGTGGTTTATCTCTAGAGCTGAGATGGAAATTTCGTCAGGTTTGGCCGGGCTATTACTCGCAACCGTTCCCCTTGTTGGAGTCTTGATTGCCTACACCCGAGGCGAAAAACCAACTTGGAAGCGGTTGCTTGGTTTAGGTGTTGGTTTGGTAGGTGTCGGATTCTTGGTGGGCGACGGCGCATCTATGAGTGAATCTGCAATTTTCGCAATAGTGCTGGTATTTCTTGCCGCTATCGGCTACGCGATTGGACCTGTAGTAATTCACGATATGCCAAAAACTGCGGACTCGCCGACTTTGATTGCAATGGCTTTAACGTTCGTTTCACTCATTTATCTACCACTTGCAATTCCACTCTGGCCCGAAGCGCTCCCAAGTGCGAGTGCGATATGGGCAGTAGTGGTGCTGGCATTGGTTTGCACGGTAGCTGCGTTTTTAGTCTTCTTCGCTTTGATTGCCGAGGTTGGTCCCGTTCGTTCAACGCTTATCACGTATTTCAATCCCGCTGTCGCAATCGTGCTCGGAATCATCTTCTTGAATGAACAACTTACGTTCGGCATCATTCTTGGATTCCCACTCGTTTTGACGGGGTCTTGGCTCGCTTCAAATCAATAATCTGTCAGCCATAATCACTACGCTTTGATTGGAAAGCGAGACACTATGAATTCTGACAATCCCTCAAAACCAATCGTTTATATCGACATGGACGGCACCCTCGTAGATTTTGCGGGCTACTTCAAAACTCTCGAGCTTGCCGGGGAACCAGTCCCCGATCCCGCTGATTCACATCCTCTTGTATTTGCCGAGGCTGAACCAATGCCGCTTGCGTTAGAAGCTGTCGCAGCGCTCCACGAGCATTTTGATCTTTACATTCTGACGACTTCGCCATGGGATAACCCATCAGCGCCTTCTCAGAAATTAGCTTGGATAAAAAAGCATTTTGGGGACACTCCAGGTACGCCGTTTTATAAAAAAGTGATTATTAGTCACAACAAGCACTTGAATTACGGCGATTACTTGATTGATGACCGAGCCCATCCAAAATTCACAGGCACCCAGATTTTGTTCGGAAAAACCGACCACCCGATCATCAGTGGTTGTTCCGACTGGCAAGAAGTGGTTGATTTTCTATTCCAAAACCACGGAATTAACCAAACCAAGCTTGCTTGAAACTATTTGCCTAGCAAGGTGTTGAAAACTCGGTTCACAAACGCTGCGGCCATACCAATCACAACTGCTGCTGCAAGAGCCCACCAAAAGGTTTCAATCAGAAGCGCATCGGAAAAGCTATCTGTAGCTAAAAGCATCATTGCATTAACCACAACCGACCAAAGGCCAAGTGTTAGAAACGTGATTGGGAAGGTGAAAAGACGAAGCAAATTTCCGGCCGTCAAATTCACTAAACCAAAAATAAATGCGAGTCCAATGTAAGTGAATAGGTCGCCGCTAACAGTCACACCAGGTAACAACATTGTCGCTACCCAGAATGCCACTGATAGCGAAATCCACCGTCCAATTATTTTCGTCATGGCCATAGTCTGACAGACTCTGCGGCTGATTGGAGAAACGGTGAACAGCGTTGTTGAATATGCGATCTTGGCACTAGGGCTGACCTTGTTGCCCGGTGCCGATGTCGCACTCGTTTTGCGAACAACACTGAGTGTTTCTCGAAAAGCTGGTTTACTGATTTCAGCTGGTATTACCTCTGGACTTTTCATTTGGGGGCCAGCAGCCGGTATAGGTGCGGCAGCATTCTTCACAGCCGAAAGTGTCGCCTACCAGGGCTTAAAAATTGCTGGGATTCTTTACTTGCTTTACCTAGCAATCGATGTGGTTCGATCCAAACCTGTCACCGAAACTGATGATGGATCTATTCCTCAGAATGTTTTTTGGAAGGGCTTTGCAAATAACCTTTTCAACCCCAAGGCCGCAGTTTTCTACATAACTGTGATGCCGCAATTTCTGCCAGGTAATTTAAATCCTGTTGTGGGTGGTTTGTTACTGGCTGGAATTCATGCTGTATGGGCAATCATTTTTCTTGTGATTCTGGTTTTTGCGGCCGCCAAACTTCGACCACGACTCACCAGCCCATCGACAATCAAGCGGATTGACTATTTTGTAGCGGTCATCCTGTTGGGATTTGCATTACGGCTTGCTACGAGTTAGTTCTAAAAATAGTTCGCTATCTGTCCCTCCCTGTGTTTGCATACCTCCGTGGAAGATGCGATTGATCAGCAAATCTTGAAACTACTCAGCCAGGATGGCCGAATGTCGTTTGCCGACATTGGCCGCGAAACTGGGCTCTCAACCTCTGCACTACATCAGCGGGTTAAGAGACTTGAACAGCGTGGCGTAATCACTGGGTATCGGGCAAAGATTGACCCTCGAACCGTAGGGCTCACACTCACGGCCCTCGTATCCTTGAAGCCGATTGATCCGTCACTTCCAGATGACATTCCAGACAAACTCGCCGAGTTTGCCGAGGTCGAGTCCTGCTGGTCAGTGGCTGGCGAAGAGAGCTACATCCTAAAAGTGCGGGTCGCTGAGCCGATTGCGCTCGAAGGGCTGTTGAGTCGGTTACGTGCCGCTTGCAACGTTTCGACTAAAACCACGGTTGTGCTTTCGACTCCGTTCGAGAGCCGTCCGCTAAATATCCCAGTTACTGACTAAAAGCTTGTTTTAGTTTGCAGACATTTCTTTAGCAACAGCGGCCACAAAATCATCAACATCTTGTTCAGTGGTGTCCCAACTGCACATCCACCGCACTTCGCCACTTGCTTGATTCCACACGTAGAACTTGAAGTTCTCTTGGAGTCGCTCAGTTACCGCAGCGGGCAAGATTGGGAAAACTGCATTTGCTTCAACTCGACGCGGCAAAACAACACCGGGGATTTGACTAACGCCTGCTTCTAATCGTCGCGCCATAGAGTTTGCATGCGAGGCATTTCGCAACCACAAGTCATTCTCCAAAAGCGCAATCAATTGCGCTGAAATAAAGCGCATCTTGCTGGCTAATTGCATTGCAGACTTACGCACAAACGGATACCCAGGAAGTGCAGCAGGATTTAGCACCACGACAGCTTCAGCGCCCCTTGCACCATTCTTGGTGCCACCAAAAGAAACCACGTCGATACCAAGATCCGTGGTCATCTCTTTAAAAGTGACGCCGAGGGCCGCCGCCGCATTAGCAATTCGCGCACCATCAAGATGCACGAACATCCCATGTTTGTGAGAGACGTCAACAATGGCTTTGATTTCGGCCAATGAGTAAACCGTTCCAAGTTCCGTCGATTGCGTGATGGAGATGGCTTTCTGCTGGGCCCGATGCACCGAGCCGAAATCAAAAGCTTGGGACTCGATTAATTCGGGTGTGATCTTGCCGTTCTCGTTTGGCACCGTCCAAAGTTTTAGACCTGCCACTTTCTCCGGAGCGCCACCTTCGTCAACATTGATGTGCGCTGTGTCTACACAAATCACAGCTTCCCAGGATGACAAGATGGATTGCAAGGCCGTTACGTTTGCACCGGTGCCGTTAAACACCGGAAACACTTCAGCGGTTGGGCCAAAATGTTGTTTGATGACTTCAGCAAGTTTCGCAGTTACATCGTCATCGCCATAAGCGACTTGATGGCCCTGATTTGCATCTACCAAAGCTTGCATAATCTCGGGATGCACGCCCGCGTAGTTATCGCTTGCAAATCCGCGCCACGTTTTAGAAATCATTTTCCCTACTTGCCTGTTATGCCTGCAACGGAGGCAATGGTAGGACTTAACTTCGTCCGTAGAGCTTCGTAGAAGACATTGAGTGGAAACTCATCTGGCAACACCTCATCCACGACAGCTTTCACTTCACCTTCCGTCGGGAGGGCATCAACACCTTTGGCCCAAACCGAACTCGGGTGGGGCGATACCCATTCGGTCACAAACTCGTAGGCAGATAGCCAGTGTGCAAT
>JBEAZM010000070.1:0-3250 GCA_041170125.1 Actinomycetota bacterium | reverse complement strand
GCGCTAACACCAAAGGCGCTCAGGAAGCACACGAAGCGATTCGTCCAGCTGGTGAAAACTTCCGCGCACCTAGAGATCTAGCGGGTGAACTCAACGCTGATTCGCTAAAGCTCTACACAATGATTTGGCAACGCACAATCGCATCGCAGATGGTCGATGCTAAAGAAGCCACCACAACCGCCATCATCGATGTCACATCGAAAGATGGCAAAGAGGTTGAGTTCCGCGCCAGTGGCACGGTTGTCACTCTCCAAGGTTGGCGCGCCGCTTACGAAATCGGTCGCGAGAACGATGACGAGAACGCCGAAGAACTTTTGCCAGAATTAGCAGAAGGTCAGATTCTTGAGGCTGAAAGAGTCGATGCGGTTGGGCATAAAACCAATCCGCCAGCTCGTTACACCGAACCTTCGTTGATTAAGAAGATGGAAGAACTCGGGATTGGTCGACCATCTACCTATGCTGCGACTTTGAGTGTGCTGCGTGATCGTGGATATGTAATTCAGCCGAAAGGGCCGGCGCTCGTGCCGACCTGGACCGCGATGAACGTGATTCAATTGTTGGAAATGTATTTCGATGAACTAGTTGACTACGAATTCACCGCTTCGCTCGAAGCCAAGCTCGACCAAATCGCGGCCGGCGAAGTCAAGCAAGTAAAAGTGCTCAAGGATTTCTACTGGGGTAACAACACCGAAGCGCTTGGCCTAAAAGAGCTCTTGCAGGACTGGGACACCAAGATTGATATGCGAGCAGCTGGTTCAATCACGCTGCCGGGCTCGACTGCGGTTGTGCGCAACGGCAAGTACGGCGCCTACCTCGAGCGGGATGGCGAAACTGCAAACATCCCAGCAGATGTTTACTTCCCGGACGAATTAACCCCCGAAAAAGTTGACGAGATTTTCGCTTTGCCAAAAGGTGATCGCGAACTTGGTGTGCACCCAGATTCCGGTTACACCATCGTCGCTAAGACGGGTCGCTACGGCGCATATGTCACCGAGATTTTGCCCGAGGACGTTCCGACCAAAGGCCGCGGCGCAGTACGACCACGCACGGCTTCACTGTTTAAAGACATGGATGCCGCAACCGTCACCCTCGAACAAGCTCTGCAACTAATGAGCCTGCCGCGAGCACTCGGAGCGGATGCTGAAGGTGTTGAAATCACTGTGCAGAACGGTCCGTATGGTCCTTACTTGAAGAAAGGCAGCGACTCCCGCAGCATCGAGAGTGAAGCGCAAATTTTCACAATCACGCTCGAAGAAGCACTCGCTATCTATGCCCAACCAAAACAGCGCGGTCGTCGTTCGGCTCCGGAGCCACTTGCGAAATACGGACCGGATCCAGAGACAAATGGCGAGATCACGCTGCGCGAGGGTCGGTTTGGTTTCTACGTCACTGATGGCGAAACCAATGCTTCTCTGCGAGTTGGTGACAACCCAGAAAACCTCACACCAGAACGCGCTGCTGAGTTGTTGGCAGACCGTCGAGCTAAAGGTCCGGTGAAGAAGCGAGCAAAGAAGGCCGCGTCGAAGAAGTCAGCTGCTAAACCAGCCGCTAAAAAAGCTGCAACCAAAAAAGCAGCTGCTAAACCAGCCGCTAAAAAAGCTGCAACCAAGAAAGCAGCTACTAAAAAAGCAGCGAAACCAAAGGCCGAGTAATGACTGGTTTGTTCATCACTTTTGAAGGTGGCGATGGTGCTGGCAAGAGCACTCAAGCCAAGTTGTTGGCGGCCGCACTCGAAGCGGCTGGCCACACGGTTGTGATGACTCGCGAACCTGGTGGCACTCCTGCAGCTGAACAAATTCGCAATGTGGTTTTGGATCCAGCGAACGAAGGATTGAGCGACCGCACCGAAGCGTTGTTATTCGCGGCCAGTCGGGCGGAACATGTTGAGAAGAAAATTCGTCCCGCTCTCGCGGCCGGCCAGGTGGTCATCTCCGATCGCTTTGTGGATTCCTCAATCGCATATCAGGGGATTGGTCGCGGATTGGGAATCGAACAGGTTTCCGAAATCAACTCTTGGGCGACGAATGGTCTATGGCCAGATCTCACATTCTTGCTTGATGTAAATACTTCGAATGGTTTGGCACGAGTTGCAGAACCAAATCGACTTGAAGCTGCTCCAGAGAGCATGCACAAAAATGTGCGGGAAGCGTTTCTCGAACTCGCTCGGCGTTCACCCGAGCGCTTCGTGGTACTGGATGCGAGTCGCGCGATTGAAGATTTAGCAGCTGAAATTCTGGCTGCTGTGAATGCGAAAATTGGCAAATGATGGACATCTGGAATCGCTTGGTCGGTCAGGGAAATGCAGTCTCCCAACTCCAACGTGCCATCGCCGATGCGCATGCTGATTCCGAATTAAAAGCCTCGGCCATGACTCATGCTTGGCTCATCACTGGGCCGCCAGGTGCAGGTCGCTCAACCGCTGCCATTCTTTTCGCCGCTTCGCTCGTGTGTCAGCAACATGGTTGTGGTGAGTGTGAAGATTGCCGCCAGGTTCTTTCCGATACCCATCCAGATGTGACTCGCTTTATTCCAGAGCAGTTGACCATTACCCGCGATGAAGCCGAAGAGTTAATGCGCGCATCGACCATTCGGCCAAGTCGTGGGCGTTACCGCGTCACTGTGATTGAGGATGCTGATCGACTGAGTGAAGTCAGCGGCAACATGTTGTTGAAGTCGATTGAAGAACCAGGTCCGAGCATGGTGTGGTTGTTGTGCACACCGAATGCGGATGATGTGTTGCCGACGATTCGTTCCCGCTGTCGGGTGTTGCAGCTTGCAACTCCGAGTTACAAAGCGGTTGCGGAGTTACTGGTGAGCGAAGGTGTTTCGGCTCCGCTCGCCGAGATTTGCGCGCGCGTGGCTCAAGGTCACATCGGTCGGGCTCGCGCTTTGGCTACAGACGAAGCGAGCCGGAATCGGCGTGAGGCCATCATGCAAGTTCCATCGCGCTTGACCGATTTGGCTGAGAGTTTTGCCGCCGCAAAAGACATTGTTGCGCTTGCAACCGAACAAGCAAATGCCGAAATGGATGCAAAAGATGCAGCCGAACATGCGTCCCTTGCTGCTGCTGTTGGTGCCGAGGGAAGTCTGAAAGCTCGGGCCGAGCGGGCCAACCGGGGTGCTTTCCGAGATCTTGAAACTCGACAGAAATCACGTCGCACCAGAGCGGTGCGTGATCGGTTAGATCAAGCACTTGTGGATTTGCTCTCGTACTACCGCGATGTTTTGGTGCTGCAGATTGGTAACGGCG
>JBEAZM010000069.1:0-2743 GCA_041170125.1 Actinomycetota bacterium | reverse complement strand
TTGATAGCCACGTTCAGCTAACAAAAGCACTGCCCGCCGTTCAACTATTTTTTCGCCAAGCCGAACCAACCAACTGAGCGCTCCACGCAAAAACTTTGGAATGTACGACTTCATCGCAATCGCAGCTGCCAAGTCTTCGTGCACATCCCAGACGACTTGCACTTTAAAACGCCGAGCCTCGCGCCAAGGTAAAACCGCGAGCAACTCTGGATCATGCACAATCACTAAGTCATGGGTTGGGATGAGGTCGCGCAAACGTCCGCGAGCGGCGCGCCAGCTGGTGAAGCGATCACGTGAGACAGCGCGCGGCACAGTTACCCGAACTAGCTCAGGGCGACTTGGCGTGGTTTGTTGCCAAGGCGCGATTGCGGTTACTTCGTGACCAGCATTCAGTAAAGCTTCAATCTCACGCCGAAAAATTCTGGCGTCCGTGGGATTGTGTACGACCGTGCAGACTAGAACTTTCATTCAGTTTCAGGCTTTCGCGGTTTACCTGCCGAGAATTTGGCAAGTACTTCCTCAGCTGGGCCATCAGCTTTAATGCTGCCACGCTCAAGCCAAATCACGCGCTGACAATTCGCCAAAACCACTTTTGGGTTCTTATGAACCAGAAGGATGACTGACGCGTTTGAGCGAATCACATCAATGTTGTCAACGTTGTTTTCCCGTTCATCGGTATCGTCATCAGCATCACGAATTTTCTGATCAATCAAGAGAATTTTTGGTGAGCGCGACAAAGCGATAGCAGTTTTCAACTTCGTGACCATGCCCGAGGAATATGAGGTCAAAGGTCGATGGATTGCGTCTTTAAAGTTAAGCAGTTTCACGATTTCGCGATATCGCTCTTCTACTTGAGCCCGGTTAAGTCCAAGTGCGAACAAGCTCAAGCGGATATTGCGCGATCCACTTAAACCTTTCAACATGGTTCCAGTCACCGCGAGTGTGGTTGGGAGCGAATCAGCCCAAACAGCACCAGATGTTGGCTTCTCTAAGCCCGCCAGGACTCGCACTAATGTGGACTTTCCGGAGCCACTCCGGCCAACGATGCCGATACTTTCGCCTTCGTGAACCACGAATGAAACATTGTTCAACGCTTTGATTTTTTCGGTTTTACCCATCACCATTGCAAGAACTTTTTGGCGGCGATTTTCTGAATTGCGTTGAGCTGACACGCGATACTCAACCGATAAATCAGAAACGATCAAAACAGGTTTTGGATCAGACATTGCGCTGCTCGCTTCGCCAGTAAACAATGAGACCTAACAACAACATCAAAAGTGTGACGCTGATCAGAATTAGCAACTGAGTTGAGCTCGGGGCGATGTCATCCAGGAAGATTGAACGCGTCGTGTTGAGCAGCAAAGCTGTAGGGCTGTTGAGCGCAATAGTTTGAATTAATGCTGGTGCAGTATCGAAACGCTGCTCGACTGAAAAGAAAATCCCCGAAGTGAAAAATAGCAGCCGCAGTACCAGCGGAATGGTTTGCACTAAATCTGGGATTCGCGCAAGCAACCGCGAAATCAAAAGTCCAACACTTACTCCGAACAACACTGCAAGCAACATCGCTATGGGAAGCAAAACCCAATGCCAAGTGATTTCTTCACCTGTGATTAGAGCCATTGGATAAATCATCAATACAACTGGAAAACTGCGAATCCCTGCCTGTAGACCTGCAGACAGGGGGACGACAGCACGTGGGAAAACATTGTTCTCAATGAGTTGCCGACTTTGCAGCAGCGACTTCGCGGTTGAGTTAAATGACTGGTTGAACTGATGCCATGTAAACAGGCCAGCGATTAGAAACAAGATGAAGTTTGGTGAATCTTTTTTGGTGCCGAGCAAAAGTCCAAACGCGATGTAATACATTCCGGCCGAGAGCAGTGGATTTAGGAACTCCCACAACAATCCCAGCCGATTTCGAGCAGTGCCACTAATAATTCGGGCAACCGCGTATTGATATGTGAAAACTCGATAAGCCCAAACCGAACGCAAATACTCAGCAAATGGTTTAGGGGTGTCGATGCGCTTTAGACCATGCTGTTGGGCAAGTTCTTGGGCAGCAGCCATCGACAACTTTTCTCGCATTAGAGCCGCACCACATTTTCAGCAGTGAAAATTCCGCGCGTATCCAGCACTCGTTTAGCAGTCGGCAGAAGGGTTGCAAAATCAATGTTGCGATGTGGTTGGAGCACCACAACCAAATCGACATCGGCTATCGCTGCAGATACATCGCTCACTGAATCAAGCAAGCGGTCGTCGGGCGAACTGCCGTGATCCCGATCGATGTTCCAGGTTGGAACGAACGGATCGAAGTAACTGAGGTCGGCGCCAGCTTCGATTAAAGCTCGAGCCAGAGGACGAACTGGAGATTCGCGTTCATCTGCAATGTTTGGTTTGTAGGTGACGCCTACTAAAAGAATTTTGGAACCATTGATTGGTTTTTTTGCTTCATTCAGAATTTCAGCAATCCGCTCCTTCACATACAGCGGCATCCCTGAGTTGATTTCCTGTGCCAACTCCACAAATCTGAAGGGCTGACCCAGCACAGCTTTGATTCGATGTGACAAGTAATTTGGATCAATCGGAATGCAATGCCCGCCAACACCTGGCCCTGGGTAGAAAGCTTGGAAACCGAACGGCTTGCTGGATGCGCAACGAATAGCGTCCCACAAGTCGACTCCCAGCAAATTGCTGTACTGCAAGAGTTCATTCACCATTGCGATGTTCACATGCCGGTAAGTGT
>JBEAZM010000068.1:0-2858 GCA_041170125.1 Actinomycetota bacterium | reverse complement strand
GTACTAAAAGCGAGAATGAAGCCGAGTATGGCTAGCAATAGAAAAGTGCGAATCGTCGGGAATCGATAAAATCCCAAACCGAAACTGATGCCGATGATCACAATCAGCAAATAGTTTTGATCAAAAAACTTGAAGCCCGCGATCGCACCCAACCAAAAGATGCCGACAAGAAAAGTTAACCGGAAATCAGGTTTCAACACCTTTATTCACAAACAACCAAGTCACCAATACCGCTTAGAACATGTTGCCCTACCCCACTTACTCGATCTAAATCCTTAACGTTTTGGAATGGCCCATTTGATTCACGATCGGCAACGATTCGACTAGCCAAGACCGGTCCAATACCTGGCAGGCTTTCAAGCTGAGTAGCGGTTGCGGAATTCAAATTAATCTTCCCCGATTCATCATTTGAATTGCGCACGCCAACTTCAATCAGTTCACCATCCTGCAGAAAACGTGCTTGGTTCACACCGGGATTGGCGACGCGCAACAATCCGCCAGCTGCTTCGATGGCATCTATCACTCTGCTCCCGGCAGGGAGCTCATAAACGCCTGGGTTCCGGACCTTCCCTTGCACATCAACGATCAAGAATTGGGTGATAACCGGAGCCGTCTCGGTCATCGAAAATTCAGGATTGGGCAAAGCAACCGGCTGATTTAGTTTCCAAAGTCCGATAGCGACCACAACCAATAAAGTTAAGGCGACACTCGCGGCTTTAAGTTGGGCGATAGAAATCTGCATGGCTGAAGCCAAATACTTTTTTAGATCCTTGAGGTATTAATTATTTAATCTGTGGAAATCAGGGGTGAACTAAGTTTTCAACAGGAGCCGCAGTAATTGCAATCGCTCCTGGACCTACATGCGATGTAAGCACTGCCCCCAAATCAGTCGTAATGATTGGGACACCAGGTAACAGCTTTCCGAGTTTGGTGGCGATGCCTGCTGCTTTATCTGGAGCACCTGCATGCTGTAAACCAATTTGAAACTTACCGCCAAAAGTGTGAACGTACTTTGCAGCTAACTCGACAATCCGATCGTGAGCGCGGGAGGTTGTGCGAACTTTTTCGATTGGGACAACTTTGCCACTTATCACCTCAAGCACCGGTTTTACCGCTAGTGCTGATCCAACCAAAGCAGCGGCTGCCCCAACTCTGCCACCCCGTCGGAGTTGTTCTAAATCCTCAACCACAACCCAGGTGCGCGAGTGGACCGAAGTTCGTCGCGCAATTCCACTGGCCGCTGCAATATCAGCTCCTGCACTTATTGCATCAGCTGCCGCAAGCACGCCAAATCCCAGAGCCAGACCGACCGTGCGGCTATCCACCACTTGAACTGGCAGGTGACTTTGCTGGGCTCCTATTACTGCGGCCTCAAAAGTTCCCGACAAGTCCGCCGAGAGATGAATCGACAAAATCTCATTAAAACCGGCAGCGTGTAATTTTCGGTAACGCTGGGCAAACGTCGTCGGAGTCGGCCGACTAGTGCTTACGGACTTGCCTGCCCGAATTGCTGAAATCACAGCTTGGGAGTGGATGCCTTCGCCCTCTTCGTAAGTTTCATCATCAATATTGATAAGAACTGGCACAACCTCAATACCCGTACTTTGAATTCGATATTGCGGTATCACCGCCGTCGAATCCGTCACTAGTGCGATGGCCAAAGTCACTCACCAGTTTCAGAAAAAGTAGGAACTATTCGGACGGAACGATGTTAACGAGTTTTGGAGCCCGCACAATCACAGAGCGAATTCCACGACCTGCAAGCGCTTTTTGGATAGCCTCCGAAGCCAAGGCAGCCGCCTCAAGATCCGAGTCAGAGATTTCAGGATCAACCTCAATTCGATCCTTCACCTTACCTGCAATCTGCACGACACAGGTGACACTGTCCTCAACAAGAAGTGCTGGATCAACTACTGGCCAGCCTGCCAACGCAACACTTGGCTGATGTCCAAGTCGCGCCCACATGTCTTCAGAGGTGTATGGAGCCACCAGCGACAACATGATTGCAACAGCCTCAACCGCTTCTCGTACTGCAGGATCCGCTGTGGACAGCCCACCATCGATGGCTTTACGCGTAGCGTTGACGAGCTCCATGGTTTTCGCAACCGCAACGTTAAATCGGTATGACTCAACCGCAGCTCCAGCATCAGCCACTGCTCGCGCAATCGCTTTCCGAAGATTCAAGTCGCCAGTTGCAAAATCACAGCCTGGGTTGCTGGCTACATCACCAGAAAGTCGCCATGCACGGGCCAGAAACTTTTTCGAACCCGCAGGTGAAACATCCGACCAATCAACGTCATCTTCTGGTGGCCCTGCGAAAACCATGGTCAGACGAATGGCATCAACCCCATGGACCGCGAGCTCATCGCTAAGTTTCACAAGATTGCCACGCGATTTCGACATCGCCGAGCCATCCATAACAACCATGCCTTGGTTCAACAGCTTGGTGAATGGTTCATTGAAATTAACCAGACCCATGTCGAACATAACTTTGGTGAAGAAACGCGAGTAAAGCAGGTGCAAAATAGCGTGGGTTACGCCACCGACGTACTGGTCGACCGGTAACCATTCATTTGCAAGCTTTGTATCAAATGCTGCATCTTCAAGTTGTGGATTCAAGTAACGCAGGAAGTACCAAGACGAATCAACGAAAGTGTCCATGGTGTCGGAGTCGCGCCGAGCTGGCCCAGAACATTTTGGACATGGCACGTTGACCCACGCATCGGCAGCACCAAGCGGCGAGGTGCCTTTGGGGCTTAGGTCCAAGCCCGCGGCATCTGGCAACGTAACGGGCAACTGATCCTGTGGTACCGGAACTTCACCACAACTATCGCAATGCACAATCGGGATTGGGGTAC
>JBEAZM010000067.1:0-5960 GCA_041170125.1 Actinomycetota bacterium | reverse complement strand
GAAGAGTTCTCAGCTCTCGAAGAGCGGCATCGTTTCTTAAATGAACAACTTGATGATTTGCGGAAATCGAAGAATGACTTGATGGCAATCGTGAAAGATGTTGATGCGCGAGTTCAACAAGTTTTCCAAGAGGCATTCGAAGACACCGCCAGAGAATTTGAGGGAATTTTCAGCCGACTTTTCCCAGGTGGCGAGGGACGATTAGTTCTTACGAATCAAGATGATTTGCTCACAACCGGCATTGAGGTTGAGGCTCGACCACCCGGCAAAAAACTCAAGCGACTCTCTTTGCTCTCAGGTGGCGAACGTTCACTAACCGCAGTCGCTTTCTTAGTGGCACTCTTCAAAGCTCGGCCCTCTCCGTTCTATGTGATGGACGAGGTTGAGGCTGCGCTTGATGATGTGAACCTTGGTCGCTTGATTGAACTTATGAAGGAACTGCAAGAAAGCAGCCAGTTGATTGTTATCACCCACCAAAAGCGCACCATGGAGATTGCAGATGCGCTCTACGGTGTCACGATGCGCGGTGATGGTGTGACTACCGTTATAAGCCAGCGACTCGGTGAATTGCGGGATGAATTTGATGCTGTTGGAGCCGAGGCTTAGTCATGGCCTTCAACTGGTTTCGCAAATCGGATGAAGAAACCAAAACCGATGAAGCTACACCGAAAACCAATCGACTTTCGAACTCGGGTTTTGCTCGAGCTTTAAAGCAAGCGCTCGGTGCTGGAGTCAGCGACGAAACTTGGGATAACCTCGAAGAGGTTTTGCTCATGGCCGATGTTGGACTCGAAGTCACAAACGATTTAATTGCGAATACGAAAAAGCATCGACCACTATCGACCGACGAGGTCATGGTTGCACTCAAACAAGAAATGCTTGCGGTTTTAGATAGCGATGCGGATCGAGATTTGAAGTTAGATTCCAAACCCGCAGTGATTCTGATGGTTGGTGTTAACGGAACTGGCAAAACCACCTCAACCGGCAAGTTGGCCTACAAGTTTGTAGCGGAGGGCCGAAGTGTCGTTATGGGGGCAGCTGACACATTTCGAGCAGCAGCTGCAGACCAGTTAGCTACTTGGGCGGATCGCACCGGAGCCGAACTAGTTCGTGGGGTAGAGCAGGGCGATCCGGCTGCGGTTGCGTTTGATGCGGTTGCGCGGGCTGTTGATGTGGGGGCCGATGTGGTTTTGATTGATACAGCTGGTCGGCTTCACACTAAGAGCGGGCTGATGGACGAGTTGTCGAAGGTGCGACGTGTGGTTGAACGTAAAGCCGAAGTCTCTGAAGTTTTGCTCGTGCTAGATGCAACCACAGGTCAGAACGGTTTGTTGCAAGCCAAAGTATTTGCCGAGGCAGTCAACCTCACTGGCATCGTCCTCACAAAGCTCGATGGTTCCGCCAAAGGCGGCATCATCTTCGCCGTCCAACGTGCTCTCGGAGTACCAGTCAAGTTTGTCGGGCTTGGCGAAGCCGCCGAAGACCTCATCCCTTTCAGTCCGCTCGACTTTGTCGACGCAATCGCAGAATCCTGATAGAACGAAGAATCCTGAGCGACCGAAAACGGTCGCTCAGGATTCTTCGTCTGTGGATAGGCCACGTAACACTAGTTAACATTCAAGTAGCGAATTTGTAACCGAATCCCGCGCTTTGTCACATTCCCGCAACATAGAACGCACGCAACCGGAAACACAGCACCCCAATAGTTCGGCTTGTCCAGAACACAACTAGGAAAGGGGTGCAATATGCCGGAACTAAATACCGGTGACACCGCTTGGGTTCTGATCAGTGCTGCACTGGTCTTGCTCATGACGCCAGGTTTGGCATTCTTCTACGGCGGCATGGTCC
Source organism: Actinomycetota bacterium (assembly GCA_041170125.1). GTDB lineage: Bacteria > Actinomycetota > Actinomycetes > S36-B12 > UBA5976 > JAFMIT01. The sequence continues at coordinate 4,112 of JBEAZM010000067.1, read as the reverse complement.
GCGCCAAGAGCGTCCTCAACATGATGCTCATGTCATTTTCTTCAATCGCAATCGTCAGCGTCCTCTGGGTGCTGTACGGCTACAAGTTCGCCTTCGGCGACTCGGGCAGTCAGTGGATTGGCGAGTTCGGCTTCGGCGGACTCGACGTACCTGCCACCGACATGATCGCCAATGGCGCTTATTACCCAATTCCCGTCTACGTCTTCGCGGCATTCCAGTTGATGTTCGCAATCATCACCCCAGCTTTGATCTCTGGCGCAATCGCAGATCGTGCAAAGTTCATCACTTGGGTGATCTTCGTGGCCATCTGGGTTTCAGTCGTCTACTTCCCAGTGGCCCACTGGGTCTTCGACTTTGGCGATGCGAACGCTGAAGGTGCTGGCTGGCTAGCTGGTCAAGGCGTGCTCGACTTCGCTGGTGGCACTGCGGTGCATATCAACGCTGGTGCCGCTGCTCTCGCACTAGTACTAGTACTCGGCAAGCGCATCGGCTTCAAGAAAGAGCCAATGCGCCCACACTCACTGCCGCTCGTACTGCTCGGCGCTGGCTTGCTGTGGTTCGGTTGGTTCGGCTTCAACGCTGGCTCCGCTCTCGGCGCTAACGGCGTTGCCGCAATCGCCCTCCTCAACACCCAGGTCGCAACCGCAGCCGCACTCGCAGGCTGGCTCATCGTCGAAAAAATCCGCGACGGTCACCCAACCTCACTCGGCGCTGCCTCAGGTGCAGTTGGCGGCCTTGTCGCAATCACACCTGCAGCTGCGTTCGTCGCACCTTGGGCTGCAGTGGTTATTGGCTTCATCGCCGGCATCCTCACCGCCCTCGCGGTTGGCTTGAAATACAAGTTCAACTACGACGATTCCCTCGACGTTGTTGGCGTTCACTTGGTCGGTGGCCTCTGGGGAACTATCGCAATCGGTTTCTTTGCAACCGACGCACTCATCGGTTGGGGCGGCAATGGCCTCTTCTACGGTGGTGGCACCGAACTATTGATCAAGCAAATCACCGGCGCGGTCGGTGTGATGGTTTTCTCCTTCGTCGTCACTTACATCCTAGGCTTGGCTTTGGAAAAGACAATCGGCTTCCGAGTGTCGCGCGATGAAGAAATCGAAGGCGTTGACCTGACCCAGCACGCAGAAAGTGCATACGAGTTGGATTCCCGCGGTGGCGGCAACCTCGGCTCGATCCTTAACACCAGCAAGGAGGCATAACCATGAAGTTGGTTACTGCAGTTATCAAGCCATTCAAGCTTGAAGACGTGAAAAACGCACTCGGCGAAATCGGTGTGCAGGGCATGACTGTCAGCGAAGCTAGTGGCTACGGTCGGCAGCACGGTCACACCGAGGTCTACCGCGGTGCTGAATACACCGTCGACTTGGTACCCAAAGTTCGCATCGAAGTTCTCGTGGACGATGCTGACTTGGATGCCGTTCTCGATGCAATCATCGGTGGCGCTCAAACTGGTCGCATTGGTGATGGCAAAGTTTGGGTAATGCCAGTCGAGCAAATCATCCGGGTGCGCACGGGTGAACGCGGCTCAACCGCAATCTGAATAACCGCACAAAAAAACTAAATTCCTTCCAATTAAGCGGCGATGAGAGTGAGTAGCGAGATGTTGAATTACCAACAACTCCGCAGCACTCTCATCGCCGCTGACATTTCTGCAACCGCAGAAAATATGGCTGCACTCGTTGCTGGCACAGAACAGTGGTTGCAGGAACTCGCAGCAGCGCTTCCAGCATCTGGCATGGCACTGGTTGCGGTTGGAGGTTTTGGTCGGCGCGAACTTGTAGCTGGCAGCGACCTTGACTTGCTGCTTTTGCATGAGCCAAAACTGGCTTCGGAGGCCGCTGCAGTTGCGGACAAGATCTGGTATCCGATTTGGGATGCAGGTTTAAAACTTGACCACTCGGTTCGCGATGTCGCAGGAGCCCGCGCGCTAGCTGGTAATGACTTCAAAGTGATTCTCGGGCTGTTGGACTCACGTGTGATTGCCGGTGATGCCGCACTATTTGAAAAGCTCCGCTCCAGCGCACTCACAGACTGGCGGGCTTCAGCTCCTAAACGCTTGCCTGAACTTTTCGAGGACGTCCAAGCCCGCCGACAGCGCGTCGGTGACATTGCGCACCTACTAGAACCCGACCTGAAAGATGCTTACGGCGGTTTGCGAGACATCACAGTCTTACGCGCGATTGCTGCAAGCTGGATTACTGATTTTGATCACGCAACAATCAAACCTGCAGGCGCGAAACTTTTAGAGATACGCGATGCGCTGCATCGGGTTTCGGGTCGGCCGTCAGATCGACTGACTTTCCATGAACAAGCTGCGGTCGCTGCACTTCAGGGTTTCGCAAATGATGACGCTTTGCTTCGTGAAGTTTCGCTAGCTGGCCGAGCAATTGCCCAAGCGAGTGATCTCGCTTGGTATCGGGTGCAACGCCAAACCGTGCGACGCGGCATCCGTCGACTCGAACCACGTCGGGATCGACGTCCGCTTGCTGACGGTGTGGTTGAGCAAAACGGGGAAGTGGTTTTAGCCCGCGATGTTGAACCTGCCGCTGACCCAACATTATTTCTGCGAGTAGCTGCCGCTGCTGCCCAGGCTGGATTGCCGCTTGCACCACACACTGTGAGTCGACTTGCCGCGGAATACCGACCTTTGCCGGTGCCTTGGCCGAGCCATGTGCGCAACACGTTTGTGTCCCTCCTTGGCAGTGGCCCGGCGTTGTTGCCGGTGTGGGAGGCGCTTGATCAGGCCGGGATGCTGACGCAATGGTTGCCACACTGGGAGCGGATTCGCTCAGCTCCACAACGCAATGCGCTACATCAGTTCACAGTCGATCGACACTCAATCGAAACGGTTGTGCAAGCCGCGACTTTGACTCGTGAAGTCGATCGACCCGATCTACTTTTGGTCGGCGCGCTCTTGCATGACATAGGCAAAGCCCAAGGCCCTGGGCACTCTGAAATTGGTGAAAAATTAATTCGACAGATTGCACCAACTTTGGGATTTGGGGTGCGCGACACTGAAATTCTCGCCACTCTGGTTTTGCATCATTTGTTGTTGGCCGAAGTCGCAACCACGCGCGACCTTGATGACCCAGCCACAATCAAACTCGTTGCGGATGCTGTCGGCACGATTGAAACGCTACAACTTTTGCGGCAACTCACTGAGGCAGATTCGAAAGCCACGAACGAAGGCATCTGGACAGATTGGAAAGCCAAACTTGTCGATTACTTGGTGAAGCAAGTTTCAGGTTTGCTCGACGGAGGGACGATCTCACAGACCGAGTCGTTCATAAAGCGAAGTGGCATGCTCGATATGGCACCAAATGACATTGTCGTGGCGAAGGATGCCAGCGGCATTGTGGTGCGAATTTGTTTAACCGACCGGGTCGGTTTGATTGCACATGTGGCAGGGGTCTGGGCGTTAAATCGTCTTGAGGTTGTTTCAGCAGAGTTTGAAACACTCGGGGGATTGGCTTATCAAGAGTGGTTGCTCCGACCAAGTTTTGGTGAGCATATTTCCGAAACTGAATTAACCGAGGCGCTGCAACGTGGATTAGCCGATGCGCAACAAATCGCAAACCAAGTTGCAAGTCTGCATGCACCTAGGCAATCCCGACGTGGATTTAAGCCGGCGCCTACGCGCATAAAGGTTTTGCCAAATGCTGCAACCAATGCTGCGGTTTTGGAGGTGAGAGCACACGACGAACCCGGTTTGCTCTACAAACTCTGCCAGCAGATTGCGGCTGCAGGTTTTAACATCGTTGCTGCTCGAATCTCAACTTTGGGAAGTGAAGTAGTGGATGCCATCTACATTCAGAATGCAGATGGCGGTATGCCAACTCAGCCAGAGCTTGAGGCTTTAACCCTCAAAATCCAAGCCATCACTGATTAACGTCAAATCACCTAATAACCTTTGCCCCAAACGTGGAGGTTAAATGTTCGGCCAGCTATCGGAACGGCTCACCCAGACTTTCAAGTCACTAAGGGGTAAAGGCAAACTCAGCGAAGCTGATGTTGATGAAGTCGTACGCGAATTGCGAATCGCTCTCGTGGAGGCAGACGTAGCTCTTCCAGTTATCCGCAGTTTTTGTGCTCGCGTCAAAGAA
>JBEAZM010000066.1:0-7451 GCA_041170125.1 Actinomycetota bacterium | reverse complement strand
TCACCTCTGCAGAGTACGCCGAAAATTGCCTTGGCGCAGGTCGGAATTCCCCAGATGATAAGTTGAAGTCATGTCTACTTCTTTGCGCACTTTGCTTGCAAGTCTCTTGGCTATATCCATGGGAATCGGTTTGGCAGTTCCAGCCAATGCCATGATGATCTTCGCTAATGTCGATGGCGGACGGACTATAACTTTGGATGTTGAGCCTTCTGACACCATTGAAAACATCAAAACCAAGATTCAGGACAAAGAAGGTGTTCCACCCGATCGACAAAAAATATATTTCGGAGATCGTGAATTAGAAGACGGCAGAACGCTTTCGGATTACAACATTCAGCGGGAAAATGAAATTCGGGTAGTGGTCGTTCCCTTAACTGAGAGCCATAGATTTGTATTTCGTTTTCCGTACAGAAGTGCTGCGCTGACAAAGTCCATGAAGCAGAAGTTAATTCAGTTAGTCAGCAGTCTGCGCAATGCGACAGAAATTAAAGTCACTGGCTACTCTGTCAATCGAGTAGACGAAGCTCGCCGATTTGCAAACGAGAAACTCGCGAAGCAGCGTTCCAAGGCTGTCAAAAAGTTTCTCAGTGGTCGAGGCATCCAAGCTTCAATAAGTGTCGATTTTTCAATTACTGAATTAGCTAAAGAAAAAGTTGATCGTCTAGGTAACCGATTTACGGTTATCGAGTACGTCGTTCCAATGAACTAAATCTCGCCAGCTTCGAGTAAGCGCAAAACTTCGACTGCTCGCGCTTTAGTTTCAGGAATGTCAGCAAGTCGTTTCAACCCACTGGTTTGTTGGAACATTCGATGGTTTTTGCTGAACTGCTCAAAATTGCGACCAATGAAATCCCAATAAAGCGTGGTGAATGGACAGGCATCTTCACCTGTGCGGTTCTTCGGATTGAATCTACATTCTTTGCAGTAGTTGCCCATCTTTGAAATGTAGGCGCCACCAGCGGCATATGGTTTTGTCATCATGATGCCACCGTCGGCATGAACCCCCATTCCAATCACGTTGGGAACCATCACCCAGTCTGCGGCGTCAATGAACATTTCCCGCATCCACTGTAAGTATTCTTGTGGGTTCACACCTGCAATCAAGGCCAAGTTACTTAGCACCATTAAGCGTGGAATATGGTGCGCCCAGGCTCTGTCTTCAACATCCTGCACAATCGACCGCACACAGTTCATTTCGGTTTTCGAGGAATCTTGAAAAAGCGGCAAGAGTTTCCGGTCAGCATGGAGTTGGTTGTGATTGCGGTAATCCTCGCCGAGTGTCCAGTACATCCCGTTGATGTATTCCCGCCAACCGATAATCTGTCGAACAAAACCTTCAATTGAATTTAACGGCACTCCACCACGATTAAATCCAGTGACGGCAGCTGCAACAACTTCGCTTGCATGCAGTAAGCCGTTGTTGAGGTACGGGCTTAACAGCGAATGGTTAACATTCCAGGAATCGCTGGGCATGGCATCTTCATACGGACCGAAGTCTGAAAGTACATTTTCCACGAAAAATTCGAGTTGTTGCAAAGCCCCAGTTCTGGTGGTGGCCCAGTAACCTTTTGGATTCGAACCTCGGTATTTGCCTGATATTTCAGCAATCACAAGTTTGTCAATATCGTCCTGATCGAAGTGAAGCGGTTCCGGCCAGGTGTGATTCTTTGGCGGTGGTAAACGGTTGTCTTTGTCGTAGTTCCACTCACCACCCAGAGGTTTATCATCATCCATCAACAGATCGAGACGTTTGCGTTGGGCGCGGTAAAAGTTCTCCATTAAGAAACTTTTCTGGGATTGTGCCCAGTCTGCGAATTCATTCCTGGATGTTAAAAAGAAATCAGTTGGCTGTAATTCAAAGCCCAACTCCAAAAGAGTTTGGGTAAGTCGAAAGGAATTCTGTTCAGCAGCAACCAGCTGAGAATCGAAACCGTACTTTTTCTGCACCTTTTTTATGCCATCAGCAGTAGTTGCGGCTTTTTCGTAGTGCACGGTAAAGCCAGCTGCAGTCATCTCAGCAGCAAAATGTCGAGCCGAAGAGACGAGGAAAAAAATCCGCTGGGCATGCCAGTTTGGGCTGGCTAGCATCCGCTCACTTTCGACCATGACAATTGCGTCGGTAGCTGGATTCGCAGATTTTAGAACTCCATAATCTGCATTCAGTTGATCAAAACCTACGAATAAAAGTCTTTTCATTTAGTGCGCCGACACTTTTCAGAGCAGTACTTCACGTGCTCCCAGTCCTTTGACCACTTCTTTCGCCATTCAAATTCAAGGCCGCAACGCTCGCAGGTTTTAGGTGCGAAACCGTTTTTAATCTTTGCAATGGGCATGCGGTCAGACTAAAACAGATTCAACTACCTTGCGAGTTTTGTTCAGGTCTACTCAGGGCACACGACTGCACCGCGAAAAACCGTCCCGTTTTCATCACCTGTTATCTCCCAAGAAATGCAGTAGTCATTTAAAAGTTGGCTGCCTAGTCCGGTCTTTTGTGCCATGTCTTTGTAAGGTCCATCATTAATGATTTCAATCTGAAGCTGCTGGGGAGAGTTTGATGTAACTTTGATATCAACGTTTTTAGCTAGTCCGTGCTTAATCGAATTATTCAACACTTCTCGAATGATTTCGATGGTAGCAAAACTCACGTTGTTGCTTCTCTTAAGTTTTTGCTTAATTTCGGCGGGTATCTCGAGATTGATTTTCGCGACTCTGCTCCACAGGTTTTGAAGAGTAGCAAGAGTTGATTCGAAGTCCTTTGTGGGCAACTCGTGCATTCTGATTTGATCCAGTGATTGCTCAATTTCACGAATTGTTGCTTCGGTACTTTGATCGCCAGTTTCAATCTGAGTTCTAAGAACGTTTAGTTGTCCTTGTAGTTTCCCGTGCAATAAATGGATTAAATAATTCTCCGAGATTTTCACTTCCTGTCTTAGCGCCAGCAAATCAAAGTTTCTTGAACTCGTCTCTTTATCGAGCGATTGAACAACAGCTGTTCTTCGAGATATTCCGGCAAAGTAGACCGCGGCAACCATGGAGGCGACGAAAGTCAGTGAAGGTCCAATCACTCGTAGATACTCAAAGTTGTTAGCAATCTCAGTATCTATCCGAAGCAAATTACCCACTATTGAGCCTGGTATGAACCAGAGCAATGCAAGCACAAATATTTTCAAAGTATCCGAAATATGTTTTTTAAATACTTCATAAATCTTCGACGTAATGTGAACAAGAATCCAAATTCCAAAAGTAATCAACAAAAGAGCTTTTACTAACTTGTCCCAGCCTACAAAAATGAGAATGGTGGGAAGACCTGTTGCAGTCACAATCATAGATACAGTTATCGGAGCAAAAGAATTGTTTTGAACAATGTCCTTTACGAATACTTTTACAGTGTCAAGCAGTGTGATTGGGTTAATCCCACGAGCAGAAGTTTTTTGGAAAGATTTCGAGTTTCGCAGGTCCTGACTCAACGGACGAACGTAGTCGTTAAGAAATGTGGACAGTAGTGATTCTGCCGAAAGTTGAGCCACTTTAGGTGCCAAATCTTTATGTTCAATCTCTATTAATACTTCTCGAACTTTCACATTTATCTGGAGAGGCAGCTCTTTACGCAAGAAAATAAGCTGGTCTTTCATTGTCGCAATCTCAGAGTCCAGTTGTAATTTACGATTTTCTAAATCAGCGATGATTTTCAAATTTACTCGTGAAAAGTGAATCATTACCGCGGTCATTACTTGCCAGATAACTGCAACGATTATGGCAGCCAGCACGATTGATACTCGAACTTCATACTCTGGGTTATCAATGAGAAGCAAAACGTTAACTGTGAGAGTTCGTAATGAACCGTAAATAGCAAAAACTGCAATCGTGAATAGCGGACCGAGTCGCCAATTTGTTTTTTTATGGACCTTGTATCCAATTAGTACTGCGAGCCCCCCAACAACGTGTGCCACAAGTGGCCCCGTTAGTAGAAAGAGTGTCGAAGGCTCCTGAATAGGGCGTAACGTGCCCGTAACCAGATAACTCCATGGCAGGAGTAGCAACCAGCCAATAAATGAAAACGCAGAGGCAGATGTCAAAGCCTCGCGGAATCTAGCTTTCATTCTTCAATATCTGCAGAAATCGAATTCCCATATGTCTCGAGATAAAGCTTGGTGGCTACAACTCGGGGATTTGTTTTTGGGTCTTTATTCAATTCAAGTTTGTTAAACATTCGATGGATAGTTTGTTCAGCAGCCCGCAAACTAATTCCTTTGTGGTCTGCAATTTCTTGGTTTGAGAATCCCAGCGAGATCAGGCGCAAAATATCTAGTTGTTGACGCGATAGTGAATCTAACGGCGATCCTGATGCCTTTAATTGGGTTGTGCCCCCGGCAACTAATTGGCGTAGTGCCCGCACTAATTCACTAAAGTCTCCAAGTTCTTTTTTATCGAGATAGACAGTTTTTTCTTTTAAAAACTCTTGAGCTGTTGCGGGAATGCGGTAGTTTGATAAGACCACCGCAGGTAGATTCGGGTTTGAGATTTTTAGGGATGTTAGGAAATCGATTCCATTCTGTCCAGCCCCCAAATCGATATCTGTGACTATCGCATCAATAGGAGTCGAGTCCAAAGTCTCGATTGCTTCATCTAGATCAGCGGCTGGGTGCACCTCAAAGCCAAAATCCTTAAGAGCTCGAGTGATCAGGCCTCGGGACAGGGTCTCATCTTCGAGTAGCAACACCTTTAATAATTTATCGGCCATTTCGCACCTCCATGATTAGGTGGCACCTTACTCGTGGTTGTGCAAAATCACATTAGACGGGTGTGGATTTACTTTCCGAATATCGATTTCAGTACTACTTTGAGCGGTATGTCTAATACGAGTCCCGGCTACTCCATCATCATTCGAATCAGAGTCAAACCCGAAGTCCACGCAAAAGGTCTTGTGGTTGCGGCTATTGCCCAAGTAGGTGCGATTGTGACGGCCCTAGATATGGTCGATCCAACCCCAGGTCACGTAGTGCTCGATATTTCATGCGATGCTCGCGATAACGATCATGTCCAAGAAATTCGTGAGGCGTTGGAAGCAATTGATGGTGTAACTGTCGACAAAATTAGTGACCGCACATTTCTTACTCATATCGGCGGCAAACTAGAGATCGCCGTAAAAGTTCCGATGCGCAACCGCGACGATCTGGCTCGAGCCTACACACCAGGTGTAGCTCGAATTTGTCTAGCAATTCACAAAGATAAATCAGTTGCTCGCAATTTGACCATTAAGCGAAATGCAGTAGCAGTGGTAACAGACGGCTCTGCTGTGCTTGGACTTGGCGACTTGGGTCCAGAAGCTGCTATGCCGGTTATGGAGGGCAAAGCAGCCCTATTCAAACGTTTTGCGAATGTTGATGCTTGGCCAATCTGCCTAGACACAAACGACCCCGATGAAATCGTTCGTGCCGTTGAATTAATTGCGCCAGGTTTTGGCGGGGTTAACTTAGAAGATATTTCAGCTCCGAGGTGTTTCGAGATTGAAGAGCGATTGCGTGAGAAACTGGATATCCCAGTTTTTCACGATGATCAGCATGGAACTGCAATCGTGGTTGTGGCCGCTATGCAAAATGCAGTGCGCTTGGTTGGCAAGCGCATGGAAGATATGAAAGTCATCATGGTAGGTGCAGGTGCTGCCGGAAATGCGGTAGCCAGTTTGTTGGCGAAGAGTGGCATTAAAGACATAACACTTTTCGACAGCAAAGGCGCAATTCACTCTGGCCGCACTGGACTAGATAAGTACAAAGCGAGTTTGCTTGATTGGACTAACCCACGTGGACTAACGGGTTCACTTAAAGAATCACTGGCTGGAGCTGATGCTTTTATTGGTTTGAGCGCACCGAATTTGTTAACTGGCGATGACATCGCAACGATGAACTCAAATGCAATTGTTTTTGCGTTGGCTAATCCAGATCCCGAAGTTAATCCGGTTGAGGCTGCTAAGCACGCTGCAGTGATTGCTACTGGCCGAAGTGATTATCCAAACCAGATCAACAACGTTTTGGCTTTTCCAGGCGTATTCCGAGGCTTGCTGGATGCAGGAGCACACAAAATTACGGATGAGGTTCTGCTCGCTGCCGCGCATGCGATTGCGGAATGTGTTTCTGATGCGGAGCTGAGCCCGGTTTACATTGTGCCGAGTGTTTTTCATAAAGACGTGAGTCACAAAGTAGCTGAGGCTGTCAAGGCTGCATTGTTAAAAAGCTGACGCATGGCCTACCTAGATAAAAAAACCGACCCAGCTATTCGGCGGGCCGAGGTTTTGCAGTTGGCAAAAATGTTTGATGACTTTGCTCGGATTCCACTGGCGGAAGCCGAAAGTTACCAATTGGAAAATTTGAAAAATCTCATTCGCCTTGCAACCGCAAATAACCCATGGTGGCAGGAGCGGTTGCGCTCTTTGGTTACTGAAGACAAGAACCTTCAAGAAATCATTGCGCAGCTTGATTTCTTGACGAAAGCCGAAGTTCAAAATTCACGTGATCAAATGGCGGTGCGGATTCCTGGCTCGGTGCTCGATGATTACAGTTTTCAGAGAACTTCTGGTTCTACAAGCCAGCCACTGCAGATTTTGAAGTATCTACCGATTTATTTTCGAGAGTTAGACGCAACTGCAATTCTTGAATTTCGTTGGCAAGAGCGCGACATCTCAAAAAAGTGGGGGTTCTTTCGGCTCGGAGCTGGTGGCACGGATGCAATTCCACTTGGTCCACCTTTGGAGTACCTCGGTAAAGCGCCGCTTGCATTTCAACGTTCCTCGGTGGATTCGTCACCGACTGAATTATTAGATGCGCTTGAGCACCACCAGCCACATTACTTGCTAACTAACCCAGTCAGTTTGCGTTTAGTCATTCAAGAGCAGTTATCCAACCCGCGCCAGATTAAGAATCTGGAGCAAGTGCTAACACTGGCTGATCGGGTTGATGTTTCACTGCGGCAACAGGTTCGAGAAGTTCTTGGTGCCAAAATTGTGGATCGATATTCGGCTGTTGAGTTCGGTCCTATCGCGCTGCAATGTCCTGTTTATGAGCACCTTCACGTGGTTAGTCCGTTGGTATACGTTGAGATTTTGAACGAGGAAAACGAGCCATGCGGTGTAGGGGAACCGGGCAGAGTGGTTGTGACTGGATTAAGAACTTTGGCAATGCCAATCCTTAGGTATGAGATTGGGGACATTGCCGAGTGGGGTGAGGCCTGTGATTCTGGCATCAATTGGCCGGTGATTTCAAATATTCATGGCCGTAATCGCACGTTTTCGGTGGGGGCGGATGGCGCACCTCGACTCGTTACGCTCTTCGGTGCAGACTTCATGATGATGTCCGAGATTATGGATTACCAAGTCTTCAAACTTAATGACGCTGTCGTGTTTGCGGCCCAAGTTCGCAGAGAGTTGAACGAATCTGAAAAGCAGAGAATTGTGAAAT
>JBEAZM010000065.1:0-3137 GCA_041170125.1 Actinomycetota bacterium | reverse complement strand
GAACTATCGCTGGTTATTGAGTGGTGGCAGTTATGGCTATCGCTGGTTAAACAGCCTTGGTTTGCATGTTCGCGAAGTTTCCGATGCTGGTGATTTTCGGATCGTTGCTTTTCCAGCTACTCCAACCTGGATGAGTCAGAGTGTTGCCTATCAGATTTTCCCGGATCGTTTTGCGAGCAGTGGTCGGAAATACCAAGTTCCCGAGTATTTCGTTTCGCGAGAGTGGGGACAACATCCTGAGGGGCGTTCGCGAAACACTGGACGCGAATATTTCGGTGGCGATCTTTGGGGGATTGCTGAAAAGCTCGACTATTTAGAAGATCTTGGAATTGATCTGGTTTATTTGACGCCAATATTTCCTGCCCACTCGACCCATCGCTACGACTCGCAGAACTTTTATGAAGTAGATCCGTTGCTTGGCGGCAACGAAGCGTTAATTCATCTAGTGGAATCCGCACATGCGCGCGGGATGAAAGTGGTTGGGGACATCACGCTGAATCACTGTGGTCGCCATCACGAATGGTTCACATCAGCTCTAGCAGGTGATTCCCGAACCCGAGAGTTCTTCACTTTCGATGATCGACTCGAACATGGTTATGAATGTTGGTTCAACGTCCCATCACTGCCCAAGTTCAACTTTCACTCCGAATCCTTACGCCGCAAACTTCTCACCGATGAAGATTCAATTTTGCGCCACTGGCTGAAACCGCCATTCAACCTAGATGGCTGGCGCGTTGATGTTGCAAACATGGCAGGTCGTCAAGGTGAAACAGATCTGACTCACGAAATCGCTCGGATTGCTCGGCAAGTGGTTCGAGAATGTGGTGATGACAAAATTCTCATCGCAGAGCATTTTCACGATGCAGGTCCTGATTTAACGGGCGACGGTTGGCAAGGTGGCATGAACTACACCGGTGTGCAAAGTCCTGCTTGGGCATGGTTGAGTGGTGAGGAATTCCTTACTCGCGGAAATCCAACAGTAAATCGAACGGAAACAGTTTCAGCACATGATGCTGTCGCAGCGATCAACGATTTCTCGGCTCGAATGCCGTGGCGTTCACGTATAGCCAGTTGGTCGTTGCTTGATAGTCATGACACTGCTCGGATTCGATCGGTGGTTGGTAGTGATGAACGTCAAATCGCTGCAGCAGGGCTGATGTTTGGACTTCCAGGTACGCCAATGATTTTTATGGGCGATGAATATGGTGCTGAAGGTTGGTGGGGTGAGGACTCCCGAACCACCATGCCTTGGGACGACATCGCGGAACTAAATCCCGACATCCAGCAGGCCTATCGCGCACTGATAAATCTGCGGCGGACATCGAGCGCTCTCGCTGAAGGTGGCCTGCAATGGGTGGCTGTGAATGACGATGCAATCGCTTTCATCCGCGAAAGCGTCAGCGAAAAATTGTTATTTGTAATTACTCGAAATCCGACTCGTCTAGAGCTGCCTACTTGGCTAGGCTCAGGCACAACTTGGCAACAACTTTTTGGGGAGTTCTCCTTAGAGAGTACTTCGGTGACATCGAAAGTGGCAGGTACATCAATATGGCAAGCAAAATAAAACCCGCTTTGGTAGCAGCAATCACAACCGCATTTGTTTTTGCTGGCATGACCGCTGCGCAATCAGCGGATCCAGTACCGGCATTCGATGAAAACCTCGCTGCCGAGTTGGCATACAGCGAGATGCCTCGCGCCGCCCTTTCGGGTGAAACGATTTACTTCGTGATGCCAGATCGCTACGCAAATGGTCGCACCTCGAACGACAATGGCGCTGGTGATTTTTATGGTGGCTATGTGCCAACCGACTACGGATACTTTCACGGCGGTGACTTATTGGGTCTAACCCAAAACATAGATCGCATCAAAGATATGGGATTCACCGCCATCTGGATTACGCCAGTGAATGTCCAACAGGCGGTTCAGGGCTCAAGTGCGGCGTACCACGGATACTGGGGCTTGGACTTCACCACCGTTGATCCGCACTTTGGGGATGAAGAAGATTTCCAAAACTTTGTTGACGCCGCGAAAGCTCGCGACATGAAGGTGTATCTCGACATTGTTGTTAACCACACCGCAGATGTGATTGGTTACGCGGAGGGCTACGGCTACTCCTCTCTTTCTTCCAAGCCCTATAAAGATGCGGCTGGTGTTGTCGTTAACCTGGCGGAACGTGGTGGATTAGAACTTTGCAGTGCCGGTGGCCAGACTGGTTGTTTCCCAATCTTCAATGACGCGTCGTTCCCAAAAACCATTTCGCTCGGTGAAAACAATCAATTTAAGAACCCGGCATTTTTGCGCGACCCGAAGAATTATCACAACCGCGGCTCCATTTCCGATTGGAGCAACCGCGAGCAGGCCACATACGGAGATTTTGTTGGGCTAGACGACTTAATGACAGACAGTCCGGTTGTCATTAATGGCTGGGCAGACGTATGGGCTGACTGGATCACTCAGTACGGCATTGATGGTTTCAGAATTGACACCGCCAAACACGTTGGAAAAACATTCTTCAACGAGTGGACTCCGTTGATTTACGAAAAAGTGATTGCCGAAGGTATGGAAATCCCTGCACTATTTGGTGAATTTGCAACCAGTGATCCGACGGCAGTCTCAGAGTACGTCCGGGAATACGGATTACCCTCCGCGCTCGATTTCTACTCGAGTGATTCCGTAGTCACATTTGCAGTGGGTGGTGTAGCAAAAGACATCAACCAAGTGTTCGCAGCTGACGACTATTTCAATATCGGCGAATCTCCACGCGGCGATATCGGTAACGCCTACAGCCTCGTCACATTCCTAGGTAACCACGACAAAGGCCGAGCTGGTAATTTGATTGGGAATCAGCTGTGGAATGCTTCTAGTGATCGGAAAGCAAATCGAATTGCGCTTGGTTACACGACTCTGATGTTGATGCGGGGCTCAGCAACCGTTTACTACGGCGATGAGGTTGGCATGATGGGTGACGGTGGCGATAAAGCAGCTCGCCAAGACATGTTCCCAACCCAAGTTAATTTTTGGAAAACCGAAGAACGTGCTGGCATGAAGCCAATCGGTAATGGTTCTTCTTTGACGATTACTTCGCACCCAATCATGAATCGGATCACTGCTGTAAACGCACTTCGCACTGCGCATCC
>JBEAZM010000064.1:0-3920 GCA_041170125.1 Actinomycetota bacterium | reverse complement strand
GACATACCAGGCTGCGGCTAGTCCGAGCGATTAAGAATCGATACGGCGCTGCCGATGAAGTTGGTTGTTTTGAACTGACTGATACTGGAATCAACGGCATTAGTGATCCGAGTGGTCTTTTCGTAACTCGGCGAAACGAGCCAGTTCCAGGGACTTGCCTAACCATGACAGTCGAAGGCACTCGACCGCTGTTGGCGGAAATCCAGTCGCTGGTCGCTGCCACGAACGTACCGTCACCGCGGCGGGCAAGCGCAGGTCTAGACAACGCCCGAATCGCCATGACGCTTGCGGTGATTGAACGACGAGCAGGCATCAACCTCTCGGCCCGCGATGTACACACAGCCACGGTGGGCGGCATGCGCATCACCGAGCCTGCGACTGACCTTGCTATCGCTCTGGCGGTCGCTTCGGCAGCTCGCGATTTCCCGATTCCGAGTGATTTGATTGCCATCGGTGAGGTTGGCCTGGCCGGTGAGATTCGGCGGGTAACCAACCTCCGCCAGCGATTGAATGAAGCGACTCGACTGGGCATAAAGCGAGCCTTGGTGCCGGCCGATTCTGGCCCTTATCCAGAAGGTCTGGATGTGCGAGAAGTGTCCGGCTTGGCTGAGGCAATCGGAATCGCATCTGGGTTACGCCAAAACTGAAAGATTTCTGCGAGTCAAGACACTTACGGCTATGTACCATTGGCCCACCTCGATTTAGGCAGACATGGCAGAGAAAAAAGATTCAATCGATCCACAGGCACGTTTACGGGAGATCCTGCCCGAAGTTGCTCCCGGAACCGCATTGCGGGATGGTTTAGAGCGAATTTTGCGCGGCCGCACCGGCGGCTTGATTGTGCTTGGATTTGATAAATCCGTAGAGGAAATTGCTGGTGGTGGCTTCGCGCTCGACGTCGAATTTAGCGCTACCCGACTTCGTGAGTTAGCAAAAATGGATGGCGCAATCATCGTTGACCCTGCCACCAACCGAATTGTGCGAGCTGCTGTACAGCTCTTACCAGACCCCACTCTCCCTACGAACGAAACTGGTACTCGCCACCGAACTGCAGATCGAGCTTCTAAACAAACAGGTGTGCCCGTAATCTCAGTCTCAAAATCAATGAACATCATTGCGCTGTACACAAGTGGTAACCGCTATGTTCTCGAAGAGACTCCGGCGATCCTGTCGCGGGCAAACCAAGCGATTGCCACACTCGAACGCTACCGAGCTCGGTTCGACCAAGTCTCCGCCAATCTCAGCGCGCTAGAGGTTGAGGATTTAGTTACAGCGCGTGATTTAGCGGTTTATTTACAGCGGATTGAAATGGTGCGCCGTATTCATGCTGAGATTTCTACTTACGTGGTGGAACTCGGGATTGACGGCCGCTTGATTGCACTTCAGGCCGAAGAACTAGTTTCCGGTATCGAGCAGTCACGTCGAATGGTGATTCAGGATTACGCGGCGCTCACCAAGAAATCCAAAACTGTCGAGACTTACCTCAGTGCGATTGATGCACTTTCGAGTGAAGATTTCCTCGACTTGAATAAAGTAATTGATGCATTGGGAATCACTTTGGGTCTTGATGGTTTGGATGAATCCATCACCGCCCGCGGACATCGACTGCTTGCTCGGCTCCCGCGTATCTCCGAAACTATGCACGATCGCATCATCAGCCACTTCAAGCAACTTCCAGCTCTGCTCGTCGCATCAACCGAAGACCTGCAGAAAGTTGAAGGCATCGGCGAAACTCGAGCTCGCTCGATTCGTGATGGCCTCACGAAAATCACTGAAGCTGCGATTCTGGAACGACTTCTCTAGATATGGCTGAGCCACAGTTTTTACGCAGAAGGCGGCGACCACCTGCTCGAGTTCTGCTAGCCCGCTGGATTGCTGTAATCACAAGTCTGGTTTTGACCTTTTACATCGTGGGTGCTGGCATCAGTTTTATTGGGAACTTAATTAGTCCAGCCGAAGCCAAACCGGTGCCGAGCCAAAGTTCCACTAAGAAATCCAAACCGACTCAGGACGCCACAACCAAGTGTCCTGAGGCAAACGTTTTGGTCGAGGTTGAGATTTCCGAAACAACTTTCGCCAAGGGAGCTGACACTTCAATCTCAACTTTCATCACATCGATTGGTACCTCGAAGTGTTTTCGAGATGTCGGCGCAACTGCCAATGAAGTCTTCGTACAAGATTTGAACGCTAAGGTTTTATGGTCATCAGACAAATGCCAAAAAAAGCCGAAGCAAAATCTTGTAACACTTGCTCCCGGAGATGTCTATAAAGTCTCATTTAGTTGGTATGGATCGAAGAATCCAAAAGTTTGTGGTGGCGAGGTCGCAGATTTAAACCGCGGAACTTACGAGCTTTACGCTCGAAATGGTGAAGTTATAAGTGAGCCGGTGACGCTCACTGTCGAGTGAGAGTCACCGGCTCAAATTTAAAAGGTGTTTAGCTTTCGGTTGGATCCGCTTCGAGAGCCGACAAGTCCAAGAAAGTCGGCTTCGGTGAACCCATGAAAGTGAATTTGGCTTCTGCCCCTTCACCTTCTACGTCCACAGTCACCAAATCGCCTGGCTTTAGATCGGCGTAGAGCATCTTCTCGCTCAACACATCTTCAATCTCACGTTGGATTGTGCGACGCAATGGGCGTGCTCCCAAGACTGGGTCGTAGCCACGCTCAGCAAGCAACTGCTTGGCTGCCACAGTGAGCTCCAAGCCCATGTCTTTGTCCTGCAAGCGCTGGTCCAGGCTGGCAATCATTAGATCGACAATCTGAATAGTCTCATTTGGAGTCAACTGGTGGAAGACAATGATGTCATCTACGCGGTTTAGGAATTCTGGGCGGAAGTGCTGCTTCAACTCGTCGTTGACTTTCGACTTCATTTTTTCGTAAGCACCTACGTAGTCATCCTGATTCGCAAAGCCCAGGTTCACACCGCGAGAAATATCGCGGGTACCTAGGTTCGTTGTCATGATGATTACAGTGTTCTTGAAGTCAACGGCTCGGCCCTGGGCGTCGGTGAGACGTCCTTCTTCCAAAATCTGCAAGAGTGAGTTGAAGATGTCCGGATGGGCTTTTTCGATTTCGTCAAAAAGTACGACTGAGAATGGCTTGCGACGCACTTTCTCGGTGAGCTGCCCGCCTTCTTCGTACCCAACATAGCCTGGAGGTGAACCGAACAGTCGAGAAACCGTGTGCTTCTCGGCGTATTCGCTCATATCTAGGGTGATTAGAGCATCTTCATCACCGAAGAGGAATTCGGCGAGAGTCTTCGAAAGTTCGGTCTTACCAACACCCGAAGGTCCAGCAAAGATAAAGGATCCGCCCGGCCGCTTTGGATCTTTCAAACCAGCGCGGGTGCGGCGAATTGCTTGGGAAAGTGCGGTAACTGCCTGCTCTTGGCCGATGACCCGCTTGTGCAGCTCTTCTTCCATCTTGAGCAGTCGAGCTGACTCTTCTTCCGAAATCTGCACAACCGGAATGCCAGTGGCTACAGCGAGAACTTCAGCGACCAAGCCTTCAGTTACTTCAGCAACCACATCTAGGTCGCCAGACTTCCACTCTTGTTCCTTCTGCGCTTTTTCAGCAATCAGATTCTTTTCGCGGTCGCGCAATGCGGCTGCTTTCTCAAAATCCTGACCATCAATCGCAGACTCTTTTTCACGACGAGTGTTTGCGATTTGTTCATCGTAAGCCCGCAACTCTGGTGGCGCAGTCATACGTCGAATTCGCAAACGAGCCCCAGCTTCATCGATTAAATCGATGGCCTTGTCTGGCAAGAACCGATCGTTGACGTAGCGGTCTGCAAGCGTTGCAGCCGAAACCAACGCACCGTCAGTGATGGTGACGCGGTGATGCTGCTCGTAGCGATCCCGCAGACCTTTGAGAATCTCAATCGTCTGGGAAAGCGATGGTTCGTTGACCTGCACAG
>JBEAZM010000063.1:0-6323 GCA_041170125.1 Actinomycetota bacterium | reverse complement strand
GAATATGTATCTGTAATTACTTTCTGAAACACTTCTTCGCCGACGTAATAATCGCCAGCCAATGAAACCGAAAGCCGCAGCAAGCTTTGTCCTTGCTGGTCCAAAAACTCGACTAACGAGTCATCGAAATCGGCTTTCGATTTCATTCTGCATCCCCTAAAACGGTAACGGTAATTAGTAAGACGCAGTAAAGTCGAAAAAGTTTAAAACTATTCGCATAATTCTGATTCATCTCGAGTCGCACGAGTCTCGAGCTGCCGAGCCGCGAGCTGATCATCGGCTGGGTAGTAAACCTCTTCGAGCACCAAGCCTTGCGGCAACATGGTCACGACCAATGGATCGCGGGTGCGCGATTGCATGATGTTAAAAGGAAATTCAACATCGACTTTGCCTTCACCAACCGGAATCATCGAACCTACAAGCGAGCGAACCATTGAATGGCAAAACGCGTCCGCCTTTAAATGCGCAACAACACCGAAGCCAGTGCGCTCCCAGCGAAACTCTTGCAAGGTGCGAATCGCGGTTCCGAAATCACTCTTCTTACAAAATGCGGTGTAGTCGTTGAGCCCAATCAGTTTTGCGGCAGCCGCATTCATCGCATCCTCATCAAGTTTGCGGTAGTAAGGCACAACGAAGTTTCGAGTCAGAGGATCCACATCACCATCGGCGATTGTGTAGGAATAGCGACGGGCGACCGCAGCAAAACGCGCATCAAAACCATCAGGTGCCACCTGAACTCGATGCACGCGGATGTCGACAGGCAGAAGTCCGTTAAGTGATCGGACAAGTTTGTAAAAATCTAGTTCAACAGTTTCCGGCACATCACAGTGAATCACTTGGCCGCGAGCATGCACCCCAGCATCCGTGCGACCCGCAACCACCACCGGCACCGGATCACCAAGATGCAAAGCAACACCAAGTGCCGTCTGCACTTCGTCTTGCACAGTGCGCAGACCCGGCTGATACGCCCAGCCGTTGAAGGCAGTGCCGTCATATCCCAAATCAACCCGCAGACGAACCAGCCCCCGACCCGGATGGGTTGGGGGCTGGTTCAATTCTGCCGATTCAGGCATTACTTCTCTTCAGATTCCTCTGCAGCAGGTGCTTCTTCTGCAACAACTTCAGCGGCGGCTTCTTCAACTACCTCTTCGGCTGCAACTTCTTCAGCAACAACTTCTTCTACAGCGGTTTCTTCAGCAGCAGGTGCTTCAACAACTTCTTCAACTGCTGGTGCAGCTGGAGCAGCCTTAGCAGCAGCTTCCTTTGCAGCGCGCTTGGTTGCGGCCTTAGCTTCAGCAACAACTGCTTCAGCCAATGGTTCAACCAATTCGATTACTGCCATAGGTGCGTTGTCGCCCTTGCGTGGTTCGATTTTGGTGATGCGGGTGTAGCCACCATTGCGGTTCTCGTAACGAGGACCGATTTCGGTGAACAGCACGTGCAAAACACCTTTGCTGCGAATTACCTTGGCAGCGTTACGACGTGCATGCAGGTCGCCGCGCTTGCCCATGGTGACAAGCTTTTCTGCGTATGGACGCAGTTTCTTGGCCTTAGCTTCGGTGGTAGTGATCTTGCCGTGTTCGAACAACGAGGTTGCGAGGTTTGCAAGAATCAAACGCTGATGCGCTGGGCTGCCGCCGAGTCGGGCGCCTTTAGTTGGTTTAGGCATTTAATTTCTCCTTGAAAATCTAAGGCAAGCAGTACTTAGTACTGCTCATCCTCTGCGGCTGACTGGTCGTCGTCATCATCCCAGTTTGAGTCATCAACGATGCTTGGAGTCCAGCCGATTGGGCTGTCCTTCAATGCAAGACCGAGGGAGTTGAGCTTCGCCTTAACTTCGTCGATGGACTTGGAACCGAAGTTACGGATGTCCATCAAGTCGGCTTCGGAGCGAGTCAACAATTCACCAACGGTGTGAACGCCTTCGCGCTTCAAGCAGTTGTATGAACGGACGGTGAGGTCCAACTGCTCGATTGGGATTGCGAGCTGTTCAGCTTCGTGCACGCTGACTGGTGAAGGTCCAATTTCGATACCTTCAGCGTCGATGTTGAGTTCACGCGCAAGACCGAAGAGCTCAACCAAAGTGGAACCAGCTGAAGCCATGGCATCGCGAGGAGCCCGACCTGGCTTGGTTTCAACTTCAATCACGAGCTTGTCGAAGTCGGTGCGCTGTTCAACACGAGTCGCTTCAACCTTGTAGGTGACGCGAAGCACTGGGCTGTAGATGGAGTCGACTGGAATCCGGCCGATTTCCTGACCCTGCTGCTTGTTCTGAACTGCTGATACGTAACCACGACCGCGTTCCACTACGAATTCGATTTCGAGTGTGCCCTTGTCATTCAAGGTTGCGATGTGGAGTTCTGGGTTGTGGATTTCAACACCTGCAGGAACCTGAATGTCGCCAGCGGTTGCGGCACCTGGGCCGGAAGCGCGCAACACCATGGTTACAGGCTCATCGAAGTCTGATGCAACAACGATGTTTTTGATGTTGAGAACCAATTCGACGACGTCTTCCTTCACGCCTTCAACAGTGCTGAATTCGTGGAGCACGCCGTTGATCTTGATGCTGGTGACAGCTGCACCAGGAATCGAGGACAACAGGGTGCGGCGGAGGGAGTTGCCGAGGGTGTAGCCGAAGCCTGGTTCCAATGGTTCGAGAATGAACCGGGAACGAGTTTCGCTTAAAACTTCTTCTGAAAGCGTTGGTCGCTGTGCAATTAGCACTTTTGCATCCTTCCAGTGATGACCTCAATATGACATCACAATGTTGCTTTACTCCGACACTTTTGTGGCGAAGTTGGGGGGCAGTGAGGTGGCGAACCACCTCACTGCGAAGGTCCTACTTGGAGTACAACTCAACAATCAGCTGTTCTTGAACAGCGGTGTCGATTTGTGCACGCACAGGCAACTGATGAACGAGCACACGCATCACGCTTGGGATTACTTCGATCCAAGCTGGGACGGTGCGTTCGCCGTGTTCAGCGCGAGCGACCTGGAAAGGAACGAGTTCACGGGAACCTGGAACAACTTCAATGATGTCGTTCGCGCTCACCTGGTAAGAAGGAATGTCTACCTTCCGACCATTAACGGTGAAGTGTCCGTGACGAACCAGCTGGCGAGCCATGTCGCGGCTCTTTGCAAGACCCGCACGGAAAACAACGTTGTCTAGACGTGCTTCCAAGATCACGAGCAGGTTTTCACCAGTCTTGCCCGAGCGACGGTTAGCTTCGGTGTAGTAGTTACGGAACTGCTTCTCGAGCACACCGTAAATACGTGCACACTTCTGCTTCTCGCGCATCTGTAGCAAGTACTCAGATTCTTTGGTGCGGTTGCGGCCATGCTGGCCTGGTGGATAAGGGCGCTTTTCGATTGGGCACTTGCCCGAATCGCACTTGGCACCCTTTAGGTAGAGCTTGGTTTTTTCGCGACGGCAACGCTTGCAGTCGGCACCGGTATAACGAGCCATGATTCAGTCTTCTCCTATGGCCTCAGACACGACGCCGTTTTGGTGGACGGCAACCGTTGTGGGGAACAGGGGTCACGTCGGAGATTGATCCGACTTCGAGGCCAGCGGCCTGTAGGGAACGGATTGCGGTTTCGCGACCGGAACCTGGACCCTTAACCAACACATCAACGCGCTTCATGCCGTGTTCCATGGCACGACGAGCAGCAGCTTCAGCAGCCATCTGCGCGGCGTATGGGGTTGATTTGCGTGAACCCTTGAAGCCCACTTGACCAGCGGACGACCAGGAAATCACAGCACCGGTTGGGTCAGTGATTGACACAATGGTGTTGTTAAAAGTGCTCTTGATGAAAGCTTGGCCCTGGGCCACATTCTTTCGCTCTTTGCGACGGAGTTTCTTTCCGCCGGCTTTGCTCTTTGGAGGCATTTATCTTCTTTCGCTCAACGATTCCACAAAGGAATTCGATTACTACTACTTAGCTGGTTACTTCTTCTTACCAGCAACGGTCTTCTTCGGGCCCTTGCGTCCGCGTGCGTTTGTACGCGTGCGCTGGCCACGAACAGGGAGTCCCTTACGGTGACGGATACCCTGGTAGCAGCCGATCTCAACTTTGCGGCGAATATCTGCAGCAACTTCACGGCGGAGGTCACCCTCAACTTTGATGTTGTTTTCGATGTATTCACGGAGCTGAACGATTTGATCTTCGGAAAGATCCTTAACACGAGTGTTTGGGTCAATACCGGTTGCAGAAAGTGTTTCTACTGACTTGGTACGACCAACACCGTAGATGTAGGTAAGTGCAACTTCGACGCGCTTATCGCGTGGAATGTCGACACCAACAATACGTGCCATTGGGCGGTTCTCTTTTCTAGTTTTGCGGAGGTTTCGTGGCGATAGACGGTCTCACCCGCCCGGGGTGAGTCCCCAGCCTCTGCACTGGGGGTGGCGTCTGAACCTCTGGCCCGAGAGTTCAGCTACGGTCTAATCGCAGGGATATTTAGTTATGTTGTTTTCTGCTTAGCCCTGACGCTGTTTATGGCGTGGGTTTTCGCAGATAACCATTACGTTGCCGTGACGACGAATGACTTTGCATTTGTCGCAGATCGGCTTGACGCTTGGCTGCACCTTCATGATGGTTACCTTTTTGGTTGTGGTCGCGGCTTACTTGTAACGGTAAGTGATGCGGCCGCGGGTTAGGTCGTAGGGCGAAAGCTCTACGACAACTCGGTCGGATGGCAGGATGCGGATGTAGTGCTGGCGCATCTTGCCGCTGATATGAGCGAGCACCATGTGACCGTTGTCCAACTCAACCCGGAACATTGCGTTTGGCAACGCTTCGGTAATTGTGCCTTCGAGTTCGATGGCACCGTCTTTCTTGGCCATAAAAGCGGCTAGCTCCTATCGTTTTTGGGGTGGTTTTGGCACAGTCTGGTGCCTGCAATCGACCACGGGGGAAGAACGCGGGCAGGGCTGAGCCAGAGCCAACGGCGAATCTTAGGGGGTTGCGGTTGTTATTCCCAAATCGCGAGACGGGGGCTGGGCTTGGCTGACGCAGAATCCTGAGAGCACGAAGAATCCTGAGCGACCGTTTCCGGTTTGTCAGGATTCTGCGGCTGTGGATGCGCACCCGACCGTGGCTGCGCCACGGGCCATATTTGGCTTGCTGGGCGGCCAGTTCTGTGGAGGGGTCTGCTTAATGGGTAAGTTAACTATCGTCAACCGCAACTATTCAAACTAATCTCCCACCATGAATCACCGAACCAACGCCAAAGCCCTACTCGTAGCCCTACTGCTAACAGCCAGTGCACTTGTTACACCAACTGCAAATGCAGCCGCCCCAAATCGGAAAACTCCGACACCACCACACAACCCTGTCGCAGTAGCAGTTAGTGACCCAACCACAGGTGTGATCACAAAATTTGAACTCGATTGGGAAGCCCCGACATTCACCACGGAATCGATTGCTGACTACGCCATTCGAACAAGCACCGACGGTGGCTACACCTGGCAGAACTACCCCGATTCAGTTTCAGCTACTACTTCGCTCACCACCGGAACCCCGCAGACCGGTCATGAGTATCTATTCCAGGTGCGGGCTTTGACTTATACCGGCGTGCCTTCCGAGTGGGTCACTTTCGCTAATGGCACAGATTCGCAGAACCCTGGCACATCTTTTATTCAAGTCGATACCGGAATTGGATTTGCTTGCGCACTTGCCACCAACGGCACGATTTCATGTTGGGGGCGAAATGTTGAAGGTGAACTTGGGCGCGGGACTTTTTCAAATGGTGAAGGACCAGGGCTCGTTTCTGGCGTAACCGACGCCATCCAAATCTCCGTTGACTCATATAACGCTTGCTACCTGAGTTCTGCTGGCATTGTGAAGTGTTGGGGATACGGCGGCGGCAATCGTCTTGGAAATGGATCGGAAGAAAACTCCGCCGTTCCGGTTGGCGTCGCAGACGTTGAAGGTGCAATGCAAGTGAGCACGGGCTACGCCGGAAGTTGTGCACTTATATATGGCGGGACGGTCAAGTGTTGGGGCGAAGCCTTGACGCTAGGCGCAGGTGATTTTTCAACCAATGGCCAGACCGTCACTGTTGCAGGACTCTCAGATGCAACCAGTATCTCAACCGGCTTGTATCACTCTTGCGCAACCGTGTTGTTTGGAAGTTTGAAGTGTTGGGGCTACAACGCAAACGGCCAGCTGGGTATTGGCAATACCAACAATATGCACACCGCAACAACCGTTCCTGGTTTGGACTATGTGTTCGACGTGGTTGCGATTGATGAAACAACTTGTGCTTTGAATTTAGCTACTGTTTTTTGTTGGGGCAAAAACGATTACAACCAGATACG
>JBEAZM010000062.1:0-3552 GCA_041170125.1 Actinomycetota bacterium | reverse complement strand
GCTGGCAGCTCGGCTGCCACTAACTGTCGCTGAATTCGCACCCGAGTCGCACACCAAACTTCAAGTCATTCAACAAGATGCCATGCATGTGACGGAATTATCGATTGCTCCCACCGCCTTAGTGGCGAATCTGCCTTACAACGTATCCGTGCCAGTCTTGTTGCATTTGTTGAAATCATTTCCATCAATCAAAACTGCACTTGTGATGGTGCAGGCTGAAGTTGCCGAGCGATTAGCTGCTAAACCTGGAAGTCGAATTTATGGTGTGCCTTCAGTGAAAGCGGCTTGGTTAGGCGAGGCACGGAAAGTTGCCACGATTGGTCGCAATGTTTTTTGGCCAGCGCCCAATGTCGATAGCGCATTGATTCGGATTGATCGTCACCCAAAATCATTAGCAGACGTCGACGAAGCAGAATTGTTTACAGTGATTGATGCTGCATTTTCCCAACGTCGAAAGATGTTGCGATCGGCATTAGCAACCTGGGCCGGCAGTTCGGAGCGGGCCACAGAGATTTTGCTGAAAGCGAATGTGGATCCGACTTTGCGCGGTGAAGCTCTAAACATTCAAGACTTTATTCGAATTGCTGAGGCGAAGCATGCCTAAACCGAAACGTGTGGTTGTGCGGGCTGCCGCAAAAGTGAACCTAGCTCTAAAAGTAGGAGCTGTCCAAGCGGATGGCTTTCATCCAGTAGAGACGCTCTATCAAGCGGTGGATTTGTTTGATGAAGTAACAGCAACCCGAGCTGACGGTATAACTTTGGAGTTCACCGGCGTTGGTGCTGAAAAACTTCCCACCGATTCCACAAATCTTGCGTGGCGTGCAGCCGAATTGTTAGCCGCACACGCAGGTATTCAACCAAATGTGCACTTAGCTATCCATAAAGAAATTCCGCTAGCCGGAGGCATGGCTGGTGGCAGCGCGGATGCGGCTGGCACATTGGTTGCATGCGATTTGTTGTGGGGGTTGCAAACGCCCAAAGCCGAGTTGTTGGAGATTGCCGCAAAATTAGGTAGCGATATTCCATTTGCGGTTGTTGGTGGAATGGAACTTGGCCGTGGCCGCGGGGATGAACTAACAACAGTTTTAAATCGTGGCGAGTTTCATTGGGTGTTCGTGCTTTCTGGAGCGGGACTCTCAACACCAGCCGTTTATAAAGAGTTTGATCGACTACAACTCGCAAGCGATGATTTTAAGATTCCTGCTGAATTACTACTTGCTGTGGCCGCTGGCGAAGTGAAACTGGCTGCACGTTATTTTGAAAACGACTTGCAAGATGCGGCACTCAGTTTGCGACCAGATTTGCGCCGCGTAATAGAGGCTGGACTCGAGGCGGGCGCTTGGGCGGGAATCGTTTCAGGAAGCGGTCCAACCGTTGCTTTTCTAGCGAAGTCGGCAAACGCCGCATTAGACCTGTCCATCGAGTTGCAGGGTTCAGGTTTAGTGACGCGAACTGCTATCGCTACTGGACCGGTGCCAGGCACGCAAGTAATCAGTTTGGATTACTGAATCGCCCCGAAATTCAAAACGATTTCGTCGAGGCCAAGTCGGGTGCGGGGAGCTTGTTCGCGGTTCACGAGCGCCTCGGATAAATCAGCGGCATCGCTTTGTTTCCCAACCGCAATCACCACAACCGGCTTGAACTGTGGTTCGAGCTCAAATAGCTCACGCACCGAGCCAGAGTTGAAGCCACCCATTTGGTGGGTGTGCCAGCCTGAGGCAGTGGCCTGAGTTGTTAGTGCAGATACCGCCAGCCCGAGATCGAAATCGGCTGATTTACGAGGAGTTCCAGCAGAGTCAGCCGTCTCAGCAATCGCAACCACGAGTGCTGATGCAGCAGGTGCCCACTCTTTGTTAAATCCAGCGAGCGCTTCAACGATTTGGTTGAAGAGTTCGTCGCCTCGCCGAGCAACCGCGAAACGCCATGGCTGGCTGTTGGTGGAGCTTGGTGCCCATCTTGCGGCTTCAAGTAAAGCCAGTAAATCCGAATTCGAAATCTCGGCTGCAGCATCAAAGCCCCGCGGGCTCCAACGTTCGGCTAGGACAGGATGAATCGGCGTACTTGTGCTGGCTGGTTTATGCATTTTCGCTTCCGGTTACTTGAATACATTGAGGACTTTGCCAAGCAAACTTTGCTTGCGGGCAAGAAGTGCGTCTGCAAGATCAAAGATCGCTTTAGCCGCTGGGGCTTCGGGGTTGGAAACTACCAATGGTTCACCAACATCGCCACCGCTACGTAAATTCACATCGAATGGGATTGATGCCAGTAGTGGGATTTTGCTCTCTAAAGCTTCAGACAAATCGGCTGCAACTTTGGCGCCGCCACCGCTACCAAATAGGTCGATGCTGCAATCACAATTCGGGCAACTGATTGCGCCCATGTTCTCGACCACGCCAATCACAGCTTGGCGAGTCGTCTTGCCCATCATGCCAGCTCGAATTGCGACGTCAGCCGCAGCAGTTTGGGGTGTCGTCACAACCAGCAATTCGGCATTAGGCAAAATTTGGCCAAGCGAGATTGCCATATCACCAGTTCCAGGTGGCATATCAATCAACAGGACATCGAGATCGCCCCAATAGAAATCACCTAAGAACTGCTCCAACGCTTTTCCGAGCATTGGACCCCGCCATGCAACAGGGCTGGCGCTACCACCTGGTTTGAAAGCGAGCATCGAAAGAGCTTGGACGCCGTGAGCTTGGGCGGGAATTCGCAAGTTCGCATCGATCATGGTGGCGTTGTCTTTTAGTCCCAAAATGCCAGGGATGGAGTGTCCGTAGATGTCGGCATCCACAATCCCCACAGCTTGGCCACGTTTCGCAAGTGCGACCGCAAGGTTCACAGTTAGCGATGATTTACCAACACCGCCTTTACCGCTCGTGACAGCAATAACGCGAGTTTTGGATTCTGGTTGGGTGAATGGAATCACGTTCTGCGGTCCGCGAAGTTTCAATGCGAGTGCGGTGCGCTGATCCTGGTTCATTGCACCCATCACAACTTCAGTTTCGAGATTTCCAACAACCGGCTTCACGGCATCTTCAACTCGCGACAAAATCGTCGACTGCATTGGGCAGAAGGTGGTTGTTAAAAGAATTTCAATCTTCACATTGGAGTCGGTGACTTCTATTTCGCCAACCATATCCAATTCAGTTATTGGTCGATGGATTTCTGGGTCTTTAACAGTCCCAAGGGCTTTATAGATATCGTCGCGCAAACTCACGCGCGCAGGTTAGTTCACTCAGCTGGGTCAGGCTCGTTGGAGTCCTGCTGCTTTTGCAGTTCCTCAAACTCTTCGAGCAACTCCCGAAGTTCACCGCGGACGAAGTCACGGGTTGCAACCTCACCGAGCGCAATGCGTAAGGCTGCAATCTCGCGGGATAGAAATTCGGTTTCACTCATCAGGCGTTCGGTCCGAGCCCGATCGTCAGCTGAAGTGACGCGATCGCGGTCGGTCTGCCGATTTTGCGCAAGCAAAATCAATGGAGCGGCATATGACGCTTGCAACGAAAGTAGCAGCGTTAAGAAAATAAAAGGGTACTCATCCGGCCGCAAGCC
>JBEAZM010000061.1:0-8657 GCA_041170125.1 Actinomycetota bacterium | reverse complement strand
CTTGTAACTAAACCTGAACCCTGCAACTCAATAGACAGGTCTAGTGCGGCGTTTGCTGACTTCGCCAAAAAGGCAACGGTTGGACCACTACCTGAAACAATTCCTGCCCAAGCGCCCGCCTCGATTCCAGCCTCTATTACCCGGCGTAAATCTGGTCGCAAACTGAGTGCCGCATCTTGCAAATCGTTTTCAAAATAACGTGCTGCTAATTTCACTTCGCCAGCAGCCACAGCAAGTAGTAATTCAGCAGGAATCGCAAATTCATCGCTTGCAAGTTGTAGTCGATCAAACTCTTTATAAACGGCCGGTGTTGAGAGTCCCGCACCAGAGAGCACGAACACCCAATGAAATTCACCACGATTTAAAACTGTAGTTAATTCATCCCCGCGACCACGGCCGAGTTCCATTCCACCCACAACCGCAAATGGAATATCGCTACCTAGTTTTGCGGCAATCTCCAACAACTCGGCTTTTGGTGTCTGCAATCCCCACAACAAATCGCACGCGACCAACGTGCCAGCCGCATCAGCGCTGCCACCAGCCATCCCCCCGGCTAGTGGAATTTCTTTATGGATAGCTAAGTTCACATTTGGATCAATGCCCGCATGTGCTGCTAGCAGTTCGGCTGCACGCCAAGCAAGATTCGTGGAATCGGTGGGAAGTTTTTCAGCACCAACGCCGGTGAACTCCAAAGCTAAACCGTCAGCTCGAGTGGCTGTTATTTCATCAAACAAATCCACTGCTTGATAGAGCGTCTCTACTGGATGAAACCCATCTGCTTGTACAGCACCTACTTTTAGGGCTAGATTCACTTTTGCGGCAGCCCGCACAACCACACGTTTCGGTTTAGGCATGCTGCGCCTCAGCAATTCGAATAAAGTCTTGAATGTTTAGAGCTTCACCGCGCAAAGTCGGATCCACATTCGCTTTCAGCAAAATCTCTGTTGCCCGCTCCGAGCTGCCGGCCCATGTGGCTAATGCCGATCGCAACATCTTTCGACGCTGAGAAAATGCGGCATCAATCACTGCAAACAATTCTGCTTCTTCGACGTCTGCCAATGGTTTTGGGTGACGATCAATCCGAATCAATGCACTATCAACATTAGGTGCTGGCCAAAAAACATTGCGACCAATCGTGGCAACTTTCCTTGCCTCGCCTAACCAAGCTGCTTTAACTGAAGGCACACCATAAATTCGACTTCCAGGTTTAGCTGCTAATCGCTCGGCAACTTCAGCCTGCACCATCACAAGTGCAGTTTTGATTGAGGGAAATGTTTTCAACAAATGCAACAAGACTGGCACTGAGACGTTGTACGGCAGATTCGCCACCAGAGCAGTGGGAGCAATCGATAATTCCGTCACCTGCATGGCATCTTGTTGAATGACTTGCATTTTGGTTTGCGATTCGGGTGCAAATTCAGCCACAGTTAGTGGCAGCCGAGCCGCCAACTTTGGATCAATCTCAATCGCGGTTACGGTGTGAGCAGTTTCGAGCAGGGCTAAAGTGAGTGACCCCAGCCCTGGGCCAACCTCCACCACATCGGAGGTGGCGTCGATACCCGCAGCTCGCACGATAGAGCGCACTGTATTGGCATCAATCACAAAGTTCTGCCCCCAAACTTTGGTGGGCTTCACATCGATTTCGGCGGCAAGTCGACGGATTTCACTAGCTCCGAGCAATTTACTTTCAGTCATCGAAGTTGCCAAAAATCTGATTTGTGTTGTCCGACAAATGCTGGCACATAGTCTCGAGCGACATACCGCGAACATCTGCCATAAATCGCACCGTGTGCGGAATCAAGTACGAAGCATTAGGTCGGCCGCGGTATGGAATCGGCGTCAAAAAAGGTGCATCAGTCTCAACCAAAATTAATTCATTCGGTAGTGCAGTGAGGCCTTCGCGCAGGTTAGCTGCATTCTTAAAAGTGACATTCCCCGCGAATGAGCAGTACCAGCCGTGTTCGGCTGCAATGCGAGCTAATTCACCATCACCCGAGAAACAATGAAAAATCACCTTTTCGGGTTTAGTGTCGAGGAGCACGCGGACAACATCTGAGTGCGCATCCCGATCATGAATCATCACAGCAATGTTGTTGGTTTTGGCAATCTCAATGTGACTGCGAAATGAATATTCCTGATCTGCGATTCCAGTCTCGGCAGTTCGGAAAAAATCCAACCCAGTTTCGCCAACTGCTCGCACTCGTGGAAGTTTTGCTAGTCGGTCAATCTCTGCGATTGCGGCATCCAGTCCCGACTTGCCATCACGTTGCGCAATTACCGGCGCCTCGTTTGGATGGATTGCGACAGCCGCTAATACCCGCGGTAACCGGTTTGCGGCCTCTGCTGACCAGATAGAACTCGGCACATCCACACCGACCTGCACAATCCGATCGACACCTACAGCGTTTGCTTCGGACACGGCAGCTTCTGGCGCCAGAAAACCGTCACCATCCTCGATATCAAGATGGCAATGTGAATCTGCAACCGCAATCGGCAAAGGCTCTGGAGCCGGTGGCATGACTAAATCACGCTTTTGATTTTCATCCCACTCATTGCGTTTACGCAGCGGCTCTCGCGTCATTAACTACTCGGTCTCTTCCAACCGCGGGAATAGAGCATCGGTCTTAATGATGGTGCTGCCAACCGGCAGCTGGCCCCAGTCAGCGGCCTTTTGCACCAGCTGCTGATCCAGGCCACCGAGTGCAGCCTCAGCACCTAGCG
This sequence comes from Actinomycetota bacterium, assembly GCA_041170125.1. GTDB lineage: Bacteria > Actinomycetota > Actinomycetes > S36-B12 > UBA5976 > JAFMIT01. The sequence continues at coordinate 5,936 of JBEAZM010000061.1, read as the reverse complement.
ATTGCCACAAAATGAGTGAAGATTTTGGCATGACAGGCGCGTATAAGACTGCAATCGCTCGCAAGCTTTCAGCGATTGTGTAGAGAATCGTATGCAGCCGAGCCACACTTTCGGCATCTTCAGATTTTGCGACTTTCCAAGGTTCTTGGGTTGTGACATAGAGGTTTACTGCGTCAATGAATTCCTTGACGGCGTTAATGCCGCGAGCAAAATCCAAATCGCAAATTGCTTCATCAGCGGTTGCGACAGTCTTCACCAACAGTGCCTGAAGTTCAGTCTCAGCATCTGTATATGCCGATGCCGCTGGTAGTTGGCCTTCGCAGTACTTGCCAACCATCGCAGCTGCTCGCGAAGCGAGGTTGCCTAAACCGTTAGCCAAGTCCGCTGTGTAACGGGCTGACATGTCTTCCCAAGAGAACGAACCATCTTGGCCGAACTGAATAGCTTTCATAAAGTAGTAACGAAACGCATCGGATCCGAAGTGATCAACAATCTGCGAAGGAGCAATACCAGTCAATTTCGACTTCGACATTTTCTCGCCACCGACGAGCAACCAACCGTGCGCGTAAACACATTTCGGCAACGCAATCTCGCCAGCCATCAGCATGGCAGGCCAAATCACAGCGTGGAATCGCAAAATGTCTTTGCCGACCAAGTGCACATCAGCTGGCCAAGTAGCGGCAAATTTCGCAGCGCCCTCTGAGCCAGCTGGGTCATCCAGACCGACTGCGGTTGCATAGTTCAACAAGGCATCGAACCACACGTAAACCACTTGAGATTCGTCCCACGGAACATCAATGCCCCAGTCAAAAGTGCTGCGGGAGATTGAGAGGTCGCTGACATCGCCACGTAAGAAAGACATAACCTCGTTGTATGCCGATTGTGGTCGGATAGCAGATGGATTGGTTTCGTAATGCGCAATCAAGGCATCCCGAAATGCGGAGAGTCGGAAAAACCAGTTGGTTTCGGAAATCAGTTCAACTGGCTTGGAATGCACTGGACAACATTTTTCGCCAGCGAATTCACCTTCGCCATCAATCAAGTCGCCTGGCAACTTAAATTCTTCACAGCCAACACAGTAAGGACCTTCGTACGAACCCTCATAGATGTGCCCTGCATCTTTCAAGCGCTGCAAAAAGCGCTGCACCCGTTCGGTGTGCCGCTCACTGGTCGTACGAATGAAGTCATCGTTTTTTGCATCAATCACATCGAGCACTGGCAACCATGCGTTTTCAACCAGCCGATCAGCCCAAGTCTGTGGGTCTACTCCGTTTGTTTCGGCTGTACGCATCACTTTTTGGCCGTGTTCGTCTGTGCCGGTTAAGAACCAAACTGCTTCGCCACGTTGCCGATGCCAACGAGTCAGCACATCTCCGGCTGTGGTTGTGTAAGCATGGCCGATGTGAGGTGCATCATTTACGTAGTAAATCGGGGTGGTTAAGTAAAACGCTTTTGGTTGCGACATGGGGTGGATTCTACTTCTCAGCTTTACCGCGTTTTGCGGACACTTGTAGGTCAAACAAGTCGCGTTTAGAGACGCCATAACGTTGCATCACTTCGCTCTGTGCAGCTTTGCGATCCACCCCGGCCGCGACCAACGCGTCCAAAGCCGCCAACACATCAGTGGTGTCAGTTTCTATTGAGCGCCTGAAGCCTGCAACCACAATCGTCACTTCGCCGAGTACTTCGGCGGGGGTGGATGTAATCAAAGCTTCCAAGGCACCGCGCCGGGCTTCTTCGAAGGTTTTAGTCAGTTCTCGGCAAACTGCGGCCGACCGATCAGGTCCAAAAACTTCAGCCATGTCTTTGAGTGAATCTTGTAGGCGATGTGGCGACTCAAAGAAAACCATGGTGTGTGGCAATGCCGCTAAGTCCTCTAGGTAGCTTTTGCGCTCCCCCGACTTTCTCGGCAAGAAACCTTCAAAGGTAAATCGATCGGTAGGAAGTCCGCTAAGAGCAAGTGCAGTTGTGACCGCTGATGGGCCGGGTAAAACTGTGAACTCAATCCCAGCAGATGCTGCCGCTTCAGTTATACGAAACCCAGGATCACTAACAGTGGGCATCCCACTGTCGCTAATGACTAGCACTTGTTGGCCAGCTTCGACTGCCGCCAATAGCTCTGGAACTCGACCCACTTCGTTCTGGTCGTAATACGAAACAAACCGCGCTTTCGGAGTGATACCCAAGCCACTACAGAGTGACTTTGCCCGGCGCGTGTCCTCGGCCGCAATCACGTCCGCACTCGCTAAAACTTCGCGCAATCGCTCACTGGCATCTGCCAGATTGCCGATTGGGGTTGCTGCCAAAATCAGTCTGTAGTCCCGCTTCACAGGGGTACTCTGCCAAGTTCGGCAGAATGTGCGCATGAATTACGCCAAAACCGGCTGGTGGCAGTCACTCAGTCTCATGCTGTTAGCAGCGGTATTACGGTTTTGGCACCTAGGTACCCCGCATGCAGTTGTGTTTGATGAGACGTATTACGTCAAAGACGCATGGGCACTTTTGAACTTCGGCTATGAAGTCGACGCCCTCAATGATGCCAACGACATGATGCTTGCGGGTGAAACCGACATTTTCACTGACCAACCTTCGTACGTCGTGCACCCACCGTTTGGCAAATGGGTGATTGCAGTAGGTCAATGGGCTTTTGGGTTGAACCCTTTTGGTTGGCGATTTATGGTCGCATTGCTTGGTGTGCTGGCCGTGGTGATGGTGCATCGCATCAGTCGCCGGCTTTTTCATAATGAGTTGGCGGCCTGGCTAGCTGGCATGTTTATGGCGATTGATGGCATGGCCATCGTGATGAGTCGTACTGCTCTACTCGACCAAACTTTGATGTTCACAACACTCGCTGGCTTTGGTGCAATTGTCTTAGATCGAGATTGGTTGAAAAACCGATTAGCCAATGGCGATAGCTACTGGTTTCGACCATGGCTGATTGTCGGTGGCATTTTTCTCGGGCTTGCAGTCGCAACCAAGTGGTCAGGTTTATGGTTCTTGGTGATTGGCGGTTTGTTGGTCATCTTCTTTACCGCTCGTACTCGAATTTCCCTCGGACATTACCGACCGTGGCTGCGAGCTATCTGGATCGACACCATGCCCTGGTTGTTGCCGATTGTGGCAATCGTGCTTGGCGTCTACTTGTTGAGTTGGACTGGCTGGTTTTTATCTGACGATGCCTGGTATCGAAACTGGGCGATTGCTAACCCTGACAAACAAAACTTTCTGCCACCAGCATTGCGTGGGCTACTTGAGTATCACATCTCGGCTTGGAACTTTCACACAAACTTGACCTCACCACATTCGTACCAATCCAACCCATGGAGTTGGCCGCTACAACTTCGACCAACCTCGTTCTATTTTGAAAGCTACGAATCCGGTGACCCAGGCTGCGCAAGTGGCCCATGCGCTGCCGAAGTGATTCCACTCGGTAACCCACTGATTTGGTGGGCAGGTACGGCTGCTTTGTTCCACCAAGTTTGGCTTGGTGTCACTAAACGTTCAGCAAGCAGTATTGCTGTAGTTAGTTTCTTCTTAGCCGGATGGGCGCCTTGGTTGCTATACCAATACCGCACAATCTTTGCGTTTTATTCAATCGCATTCGCGCCATACGTAATGATGGCTCTCGCCATGTCGCTGGTTTACCTACTTGGCGATCCAAATCGAGGAATCCAAAGACGCAACCGAGCGTTTGCAGTCGGTGGTTTTGCACTCGCAACCGTTCTACTGAGCATTTTCTTCTTACCAATTTGGAACGGCGAGATTGTCAGCACACCGTATTGGCAATTGCATATGTGGCTGACGAGCTGGGTCTAATTAAGCATCACGTCGTTGAATCAATGCAGCTGCCATAACGATTGCCAAGCCAACCCAAATCCCAAAAACAATCATGCCGCTATTGGCATCGAGCAAGTTTGGAATTTCGTAAATCTCAGTAAAGCTGCGACCAGCGTTCGAAGGCAAATACTTCAAAACTTCCGACCAGCTCTCAGGTAGCAGTGCCGTCAAAAGTGCAGGTACAAAAATCACGCCACCGATGAGCATCCCGATGCTGCCGGCAATGTTCCGTAGAAAAATGCCCAGTCCCATGCCAATCACACCCAGGCCAAATACGTAGAACGATGTCCCAATCACGACGCGCGCCACATTGTCATCACTCAAACTGACAGTCTCAAAACCTCCAGCCTCCAAAACGCTCATGCCAACGAAGAATGAGATTAAGGTGGAAATAACAATCGCCGGGAGCACCATCACTAAGAAAACCAGCAACTTTGCCCAAAGGACATTGAGCCGATTTGGCACTGCTGCAAACGAGAGTTTCATCATCCCGGACACATATTCGCGTGCCCCGAGCACTGCCCCAAATACGCCAATGATTAGTACGGCAAAGTTTGTACCTGAAAGCACGATGCTGACCGGATCCAAAGTCGCAAAGTCTGGGCCATCACCTGTATCAACATTTCCAGTAGCGCTATATGCAGAGATGACACCAAAGAACAGAATTGCAGCAACCGTGGAAATAAGTGTTATCCAATTCGAACGCAACGAATTGAATTTTAAGAATTCAGATCTAACAGTTCGCGCAAAAGTTAATTTCAAATCTTTAGACATTGGTGCCGCCATGGAATTCAACCGAATCTTTCGTTAGTTTCATGAATGCTTCTTCAAGGGATGGTGCCAACGGGGTCAACTCGTGCAACGGGATACCGTTTTGAGCAGCCAGCTCACCAATTTCAGCTGCGGATAGTGATTGAACCAACAAAGTGTTCGTGTCAGTTACTTCGAATTCCGCCCGATTACTGCGCAAAGACTGTTGCAGATCAACAATTCGTGGACTTGAAACTCGGACACCTGCAGCCCCAGCTGCTGCAATGAATTCAGCCATGGAAGTGTCGCTAATAATTTTGCCGCGACCAATCACAATCAAATGTTCGGCGGTCATTTCCATTTCGCTCATCAAGTGACTGGAGAGAAAAACTGTGCGTCCTTGCTCCGCCAATTCCTTCAACAGATTACGAATCCACAAAATGCCATCTGGATCCAAGCCGTTGACCGGCTCGTCTAACATCACAACTTTGGGGTCAGCCAGTAATGCGGTAGCGATACCCAGACGCTGGCCCATGCCTAATGAAAAACTTCCAGCTGATTTATTTGCAACATCAGCAAGGCCAACGAGTTCGAGTAAATCATCAACGCGCTGCTTACCGATACCTACCGTCGCACCAAGCGCACGAAGGTGATTTCGAGCCGAACGTCCTTTATCAACGGACTTGGCTTCGAGCAGTGCCCCCAATTCGGCAATCGGTGCAGCAGATTTACGGTACTCATGGCCATTCACGAGAGCGCGGCCTGAGGTTGGCTTGTCCAACCCAAGAATCATCCGCATGGTGGTGGATTTGCCTGCACCGTTAGGACCAAGGAATCCTGTGACAATTCCTGGTTGAACGGTGAAACTAATGTCATTTACTGCTGTCACGTCACCGTATTTTTTGGTGAGGTTTTCGACCACGATCATTTAAGCTCCTTAACTAATGCCTAAAGGTGTCAGGCACTCAGTTAATCGGCAAATCGAAACCCCGCTCATTCACAGCAATTCGCTGAAAGTTAACCCGCAACGGACATTCCGCTGACAAATCTAGTTTGCTGACAAATCTAGTTTGCTAAGTCAGCTGCTCTGGGCCAAACGGCTGGCGACAATGGAGTTAGCGTCGCGGGACTACCAACAACGGAACGGCAAGCATTGAGTTCCGAAGTGATTGCACGCTTTACGCTCGCCGTCAGCCGCAGACCGTACTGATGAGCAATACGAGTAAAACGGATTACATAAGTGCAGTGATAATTCGAATTTGGTGGCAGCCATTCATCGGGGCCGCTGTCGCTCTTACTGCTGTTCGTTGGACCATCGACTGCCATCAGATTGATCGGATCGTTGGCGA
>JBEAZM010000060.1:0-3018 GCA_041170125.1 Actinomycetota bacterium | reverse complement strand
ATCAGGCTGGTCCCGCCACATCTATTTAGTTGCTGCTGTAGAGACCGAAGCTCGCGAAGTATGCAATCACAACAGCCAATGGGCCGGTGATTAGACGCGAGATCAGAACAGCTGGTACGCCAACTTCAACGGTTTCTGGTTCAGCTTCGCCAAGAGCGAGACCAACCGGAATGAAGTCGCAACCAACCTGTGGGTTGATAGCGAACAACGCTGGGAGTGCGTACTGTGCAGGAACTTTGCCTTCGCCGATCTGGGTACCTAGCAAGGTACCAACGATCTGAGCGATAACTGCGCCAGGTCCAAGCAGTGGGCTAAGTACTGGAATTGCACAAACAACCGAAACGATCAAGAGACCGCCGAGTGAAGATGCGCTGCCAGCAATTGCGTTAGCAATGATTTCACCGACACCAGTGGCCAAGATGAGGCCGATGATGAAGGAGATGAATGCCATGAATGGAATGACGTTGCGGATAGTGGTATCTACCGCTTCGCGACCTGCCTGGTAGAGGGTGCCAACGACACCACCGACCGAGCGGCCAATTTTGACTAATAAGTTATTCAGACCGTCCATGCTATGCACTCGCCTTCTTTGCCATCATGCGGGCAGTGATGTATTCAGTCACAATGCCACGAATGAAGATAACAACCAAACCAACAAGCAGGTAACGAACAGCCAAGTCACCTAGGCCAAAGCCCAAGGTGGTGATGCCTGCTGCAATACCGGCCCAAACGAAGAGTTCGCCTGGGTTAGCGTGCGGGAAGATACCCAAAATTGGGTGTACGAAAGACACTGCAGAGTCGTAGAACGCTGGCTTGTAGCGTTCTGGCAAGAAGCGTCCAACGGTGTATGCCATTGGGTTGGTAAAGAAGAAAACCGCAAGGAATGGCAAGACCATGTAGCGAACTGGGTACCACTGGATACCTGGTTGCGCAGCCTTGACACCCAGAGCTTCAATTTTCTCTGGACCAATCAAACGGATGAGAGCGTTAACGGCGGTCAACAACACCACGAGGGTTGGCAAGATGCCACCCATGAGGCTGAGTAGCACTGCGCCACCCTGGTTGAAGACACCGATGAACGTCTGTGCCCAGCTTGCGAGTGTCCCCATGAAGCCTTCTGGAACGTTTTGTTCCACTTCAGCAAGGACGTGCAATCCTGATAGATTCATTCACCCCTCCAAATATGCTCGAACAGTTACAGGATGTAACCGGCTAACCACGTGAGCGAGGTGTCTCACGTGGCTTCTTTGCCCTTACGATGCGTCTTCAGCTTCTGATTTCTCAGGGGCGCTTGAAGCGATCAAAGTTGAAGCCGCCATCTGGGCTGCACTTCGTACTTTGTCCGGCAAGCCAGGGATGCTTTCATCACTAGCTAGCTGGGTAAGGGAAAGTCCAATGAGTTCAGGCATTACCTGTGGGCGCGCAAAGATGGTGTAACCCTTCATCGTTCGCGCATCAACCACGGCATCACCTTGATGAGCAATCGCTACGAATGCTCGGCCCCCAAAAAATTTCTTTCCCCCGAGACCTACAGCTGTACGCCCTTGCTGACGAAGTGGCTTCAACGTGTCGTTGAACCGCATGGCTTGTTGGTAGGTGAAGTACATTTGAATTACCCAAGCGGCAGCTAGAGCAATAAAGAAGTATCCGAAATTGTTCATGATGCTTGTGCTCCTGAAACTGCGTCGAGATGACGGATGATGCCGAGTGCGGTTGAGCTGCTTATGACGAGTTCGCTCAATAAGCCACCGTTGACCGCACCGATGACACCGAGAGCCTTAGCACTTCCAGCTGCAGCGCCAATCACGAATGGGATTCGCTTCAAATCAGCGAGCTGCATGCCGATAATGCGATCGTTCCAGGGGTGATCAAGTTCTTTACCGTCAATGTTGAAGAATCGAGCAGCAGTATCGCCAGCCATCTCGTGTAACAGGCTGTTGTGCATTGATTCTGGTAACCCTGCAGTGTGCAACAACTCCATCGTCGAGGAGGAACGAGCTGAGCCGATACCAACCACCGCGATATCAGATGCGGTTGCGGCTTCGAGCACGCTTTGCACGGATGGTTCCGCAGTGAAAGCGTCGCGAACTTCGCGGCTGCTAACAACTGCCGGAGCCAAAATGGTCTGGTAAGTGGCAGACAACTTCTGAGACATAATTCGAATCAGGTCATCGCCGGAGGCGCTAGTGGAGAGCGGGGTCATACCGCCAACGATTGGAACGACTTCGAGACCAGAGAAATACTCGGGTTCTAGAGCGTTTACTACAGCCTGGAGGGTGGTGCCCCAAGAAATCGCGATTTTGGTGTTTGGCCGAAGCCGCTCATTGAGCGCTTCAGCCGCAAGTGCACCGACCGCAGCTGTTTCGTCGATACCTTCAATGCTGCGGGCGACGCGGATGTGTTTGATTGGGAGCATTTCGAGCAGCCGAGCCTCAAGCGCTGAATCCCGCATGGCGTGTTCCACAATTTTGATTTGAACAATCCCTTGGTTGCGGGCATCTGTGAGCATCCGCGACACATTTGAGCGAGAAACGCCGATTTCGGCGGCAATCTGATCTTGGGAAAGTTCTTGTTCGTAGTACAGACGCGCGGCTTTGACCAGGAGAGCTCGATCTCGTGGGAGGGCCATCGTCACATCCGTTCAGTCGTAGGAACTTCTGCGCATATGGTTGTATCGGTCACACTCGTGATGCAAGCCTTTTAATAAAAAACTTGGTCACAATTTGATAAATTGTGACCAAGTCTGAGAAATTGTGCAGGTAATTATTTTTTCAGTTCTCTCACTAGGGCTTTTGCAACAAGTTCCACGTCAGCGGGATCACTAATTCGATGATCTGCATTGATTGTGAAGCGCAAAGTGTCGGCAGCTGGGGTGCTGAATGCCACTGAGGTTGATTGTGGCCGAATCAAAATGCCAGTGCTTGACACAACATTGTTGTCTCCGAGATCAACAAACCCAGTGGTGCTGGAGGTCAGGTTTTCCAATGCAATTTTGCCAGCTTGGGCATTTGTGATGAC
>JBEAZM010000059.1:0-4805 GCA_041170125.1 Actinomycetota bacterium | reverse complement strand
GTTGGCGACTCGATGGCTGCACACTCGTCGTAACACTCGAACCATGTGTGATGTGTGCAGGTGCGATATTGAATGCGCGAGTTGATCGAGTGGTTTTCGGTGCTGATGAACCGCGGACTGGTGCTGCTGGCAGCCTGGTTGATGTCTTGCGCGATCGGCGAGCATTGCATCAGGTTGAGGTTGTGCGCGGTGTACTTGCCGATGAGGCTGCAGCACAGTTAAGTGAATTCTTCAAAGAGCGACGGGATGTCTCAGAGTGAATCCAGAACTATCGATATTAAACTGACGAATTGTTCAAGGGGGAGTTTTGTGGGTGTCCCAGCGGCGAGTGGATTGCCGGTAGCCAGGTGTCAGAAATGCGCATTCAAGACATAGTCGTTAATCATGGCCGGCATCGGGTATTTGAAGGGCTATCCGGCAGTTTTAGTACTGGGAAGTGGTGCCTTTTGGGTCCAAATGGCGCCGGTAAATCGACACTGATGTCAGCGGCTGCAGGATTTTTGCCTACCAAATCAGGTTCCTTTCAAATCGACAACGTGACTTTGTCTAAGCATCGAAGTGAGTACTTGAAGCAAGTTGGTTGGATGCCGCAGGAAATAAACACCGTCGGAGGTCTGACTGTGTTGGAATACATTGAATATGCTGGCTGGTTAAAGGGTGTTTCGAAGCCACAACTAAAACCTCGAGCACTTGAAGTCGCTGAGGCTGTCGATCTTACGAAACTTTTGAATCGTAAATCCAACAAACTTTCTGGCGGAGAGACTAAGCGGTTGGGATTAGCGGCAGCTTTAATTCACAACCCGAGCGTTTTACTTTTGGATGAGCCAACAGCTGGCATGGATCCAATTCAGAGACGTAATTTTTTTAGGGTCATTGAAACTCTTCCTGAAAGTACGACAGTGCTTGTCTCCACACACGAAATACATGAGTTAGATTCCAATTACACGCATTTAGCTGTTTTAAGTCGCGGTAGGTTCGTTTTTTCAGGGCCAATAGATTTGTTTCTGCAAGCGGGCCAAAATGGAGAGACCAACCCGGTGGTTCTGTATGAGAAAGCCTTGAATCAGTAAATGAATGTTCGGCAAATTAACAACTTTTTGTTCATGCTGCCCTTCAGTGCCGCCTATTTGATTGTTGGATTCGTTTTTCTGACTACAGATGTTGGTATCCCCGAACCTACGTCATTGAGTGCAATCCTTATTTCAAATACTGCGCTTGCCTTGACTGCTCCAATTACTTCGATGTACGGCGCGGTGCTTGGTTCGCGATTGTCGAGCCTTTCTCAGCTCCACATGCAAAGTCCAAGAAAAACCACAAATTTGCTTAACTTTCAAATGCTAGGCCCAACTTTTTTATTAGTGGGGTTATCACATTTCGTTCTGAGCCTCTTATCAATCAATAGTTTTGCAAGTGCTTTCAACTTCGAATTCTTAGCATTCTTCGAGGGCCTGTTAATTCTGTGGTTCGCTTTAATGTGGGGTTTGCTGCTCGGCACCCGATACAGCATTAAATTTTCTGCACCAATTTCTTTGGTAAGTACTTATTTATTTCTAGTTCTTCCAATAACCAGTAGTTACACCTCTTGGAGGCATTTAGTTGGACTTAGGCATACTTGTTGTCGAATAGATCTGGTTGTCGCACAGAATGTCCAAGTTGCGACTCTGGGTTTTTATTTCACTCTTATTCTGGGTCTTGCTTTATTGGCATTTCAGAGAAAGATCAACAAGTCACTCACTGTCCTATTGGCTGCAGTCTTCATCCTAACGAGCACAGTCGTAGGAACCTCTACCATTCCTAAACATGGTTTTGATGCTGTGCAAGACCGACCCACATCTCAATTGATTTGTGAAAGTAACGGTGTGGTTGAAATCTGTGTTTGGCCAGAGTTGGTCGAATCTCTCGGAAAACTGGTTAATGAGTCGAAATCTGGCTTCGAAGAACTTTCTTCAACGGGCTTAAGGCTTCCTGAGAAGTTCGTGACGTCAAGCAACGTGGATTTGAATCAAGCATCGTTCCGACTAAGTCTGCGAGCAACCCCAGAACTCCAGTTGGCCTCACTTTTGACAGGTTTGGTCCCAGAACCTACAGATAATTGCTTGACGAAAAACTTCGATGCTCTTCGAGTCTCCCAACTCTCTAAGGCCCTAGTTCTTCACTTAGCAGGAACCAGATTCCATTTGGAACTCTCTGAAAAAGTTTGGAAATCCGAGTTCCGATCATTGAAGCAAGAGAGTGAGGCAACCCAAGTGAGATTCATTGAGGAGTCCTCCGTAGCGATCAGGAATTGCTCCAATTGAGGAAATTGTCAAAAAGTCGCGAACTCTTTTTTGTGTGGGTGTTTTCTGCAGTTTTTATGGTTGTCGGGAATGTTTGGAGTTCGTTTTTATTGCCAATTGGTTTAGTTTCGTTTCCCTTACACCTTTTTGCGCCCATAGTTGCAGCCGGATTCCTAGCCAATCTTTTTCACTCCCAGCTACCTCAGCTTGAGGTGACATCGACGAAAAGTAGATGGAGAATGGAGTCACCTTTCTTTTTGGTGGTTTTTTCATTGGTACCTCTCGAAATCGCTTCGATGAATGTTTTTTCTGTTGAGTTTTCATGGTTTTCCACAAGGAATTTATTGGGCATGTTGGGACTGGCGTTGATTTTTCAACCCTTACTCAAGAAATTTAGTTCGGTAGTTCCAGTTCTTTACGTTTTATTAGTTGGTTACTTAGTGCCGAAATCCGATTTTCCCTTTGCGCACTGGTTCGATGCCGATTCCCTTGGCTCATATGGGATTGCAGCCTTATTGAGCGTGGCTGGCTTTGTTGTTTTTGTTCTAAAAACCCGCATGGTTTCGTAACCAAATTGCTCTAGTACCCTTCGCCACGGTGACGTGTCCGAGCGGCCGAAGGTGCAACTCTCGAAAAGTTGTGTGGGTTCACGCCCACCGTGGGTTCAAATCCCACCGTCACCGCCAAATGTTTAAACCCAGCCTTGTGCTGGGTTTAAACATATGCACAATCGCAGAATCCTGAGCAACCAAAACGGGTCGCTCAGGATTCTTCGTTCTGTGAGGATTCTGCGTTGTTAAAGCAGGGCCACACAACTGGTGGGATATATTCGGGCATATGTTTGAAGTGGATCCGAAGTTAGCCCTGGCGGGGTTATTAGTTGGATTCATGGTCGGCTTAACCGGCATGGGCGGCGGCGCCTTGATGACCCCACTTCTAGTACTCGGTTTTGGAATTGATCCCACAAAAGCAATCGGTAGCGACTTAGTAGTTTCAGTTTTGATGAAGCCTTTCGGCGCTGCCGTTCATCATCGGGCTGGCACCGTCCGTTGGGAAATGATCAAGTGGCTAGTGCCGTTTGCCATCCCAGCCGGATTCCTTGGCGCATTTCTTTTGCAATTTCTCGGCGAAGGCGAAGAGCTCCAAAACCGAATGAAACTCGCAATCGGTGCTGCATTATTAATTGCAGTCGCCGGCATGATCGGTCGCATGCTGATCGGCGAAGTCCGCAACAAAACCACCCCACTTCGGCCCGATGAAAAACTCGAAGTGCGAAAACTTGAAACCGCACTCGTCGGCGTCTTCGGTGGCCTAATTGTCGGCATCACTTCTGTCGGTTCTGGCTCACTCATCATCATTGCAATGATGTTGTTGTATCCGCGACTTCGCGCCAACGACTTAGTAGGCACTGACTTAATCCAAGCTGTGCCACTTGTTGGTGCGGCCGCAATCGGTCACATGATTGCTGGCGACGTTTCATTCGAACTCACAACCTCACTTCTCATCGGCGCAATCCCGGGCACCATCATCGGTGCTCGCGCCTCTGCAAAAGCACCAAGCTCAGTTTTGAAATGGGTGCTAGCTGTCGTGCTACTTGCCTCGGGCCTCACATTGTGGGGAGTTCCTCAGCCAATCGTTTATCTGTTAGGTGCTGCGCTCGCATTTGTGGGCATGGACATGACAGCCCGTCGCTCCCGTCACCCTTGGGCCATCAAGTACGCCGAGATCCGGCATCTCAAAACTCGCTATACAAAGAAATAACTGTCAGAGGAGTTTGGCATATTTCTCCCGTTAAAGGAGAAAACATGACCGAACCTATTTACGACAAAGTTGACCAACTTCAGAAAATTCAAGCCAACCTTTTGCCTAACGAAAGCATCATTGCGGTCTACGACGCAATTGGAGCTGGTACCGGTTTTATTGGGCTAACGGATCGCCGCGTAATCATTCAAGACAATTCTTTTGTGGGTAAAAAAGTTGCGCTTACCTCGTTGCCGTACAAGCGGGTACACGCTGTGGCTTACGTGAGTGACAAGTCTTTCTTAGGGAGTTTTGCGTCCACTTCAACCATTGCCATCAATGCTGGAAGCGCGATGTATGAAGTCCAATTTCGTGGAGAAGCAAAAGCTAAGCACACTCACGATGTGATTTTGCATTACGTGATTCACAGTTAAACGATTAACAACCAGGTCCACTGGGCGATGCAACCGGCCGCGACTTTTCGCGTTCAACAGTTTCATCGTCGCGCAAGTCATCAAAGCTTTGGCCAATCACGAGATCAACGGAACCATCGGTTCGCTCATCTTCAACCAGAACTGCACCATCGATGTAGAGCGAGACGAGATACGCCGCATCCCGACTCTTTGGCCCGAAGTGCACTTCAGCGGGTGTCTGAACTACGTAGTCATCGAAGTTTGAAATCTCGCCGATTTTGAATTTGCGGCTACCTAAAACCTCAGCGGTGATGGTTGCGAGTCCGACACGTTTAGAGCCGTTCAAGACATTGACGGTGGTGTCAGCTGGTTTTGG
>JBEAZM010000058.1:0-3678 GCA_041170125.1 Actinomycetota bacterium | reverse complement strand
AAGCTGCTGCACCTGCGAAGAAGGCTGCTGCACCAGCGAAGCCCAAGCTAGAGAAAAAAACTGAGTCGAAAGTTAAAGTGGAAAAAGTAGTAGAAAAAGTTGAGACCCCAGTCGTCGAAACAGTGGTTGAGGCGAAAGTAGAAGCTCCAAAGCCACGCGGACGCCGCAAGCCACCACTTGATCCTGCTGACATTCCACCACCAGTGAAACTTGAACACCAAGGTGACATCCACGTCCCAGCGGGCTTTAAGCAGGCTGACACTCGGCCGAAAGAAAAAGTTCGCGTACAAGAAGATGAGTCGATGTGGACCGGCGCTGAACTCAAAGCCATGCGGAAGAAGTTCGAAGCTGATTTGGTTGAGCGCAAACTGCAGCACGAAAAAGAATTGCGAAAACTCGCCGAGATTATTGATGCAGCCGAAGAAGGTTCTGGTCACGAAACTGCAGACACCGGCAATGCAACTTTGAGCCGTGAAATGCAATTGACCATGGTTGAACGCGCTGAAGAAAAAGTGAGTGAAACTGAAGGTGCTTTAGCACGGTTGGATCGCAAGATTTACGGTCTCTGCTCTGAATGCGGTAAGTCAATCGGCAAACTTCGTTTACAAGAAGCGTTCCCTTACGCGACTATGTGTGTGACTTGTAAAGAAGCTTACGACCGCTACTAAAAACATTTGCAGAATTCGGCGCGGTTCGTCTTTAAGGCGTATCGCGCCGTATTCTTTGACATATGCGTTTAACCCCTGTCAGTGCTGCTTTAAGTATTGCGGGATTTGTGGTCCTAGTAGACCGAATCAGCAAAATTTGGGCTGAAGCCAATTTGGTTTTAGGCGAGTCCGAAGTGGTTATTGCGAACTGGTTGGAATTTAAACTGGCATACAACCCGGGCGCGGCTTTTAGTTTCTTATCTGATGCAACCTGGCTATTCACGCTTTTTTCCACGGCAGCCACTGTGTTCATCGTCGTTAATCTTTCAAAGCTCCAACACACTGGTTGGGCAGCAGCTGTTGGTGGCGTACTCGGTGGGGCTGTAGGAAACTTAATCGACCGTCTAACTCAAGATCCAGGTTTTCCGGTTGGGCATGTGATTGATTTTCTACATGTGCCGAGTATCTGGTTGTTTCAAATCTTCAACCTTGCCGATGCATCATTAACGATATCGGTGATTGCACTAATGATTATGTCTTTGCGTGGATTCAACATGGATGGCTCTCGCACAATCGAGAGTAAGGAAATTCATGAGTAACCAAAGAAGCGTTCAAGTTCCAGAGGGTTTAGACGGAGAACGACTTGACGCTGCACTTGCTCGAATGTTCGGCATTAGTCGTACAAAAGCAGCAGAACTTATCGATGCTGATTTGGTGGAACTCAACCACAAGATTGCCATTCGCTCCGATCGAGTGAAATCCGATGACAACGTGGATGTCACTTTCCCAGAAGAAAAAAACCAGCTCGAAGTCAAGGCCGAAGTCATTTCGGATATGAAGATTTTGTATGACGATGATGATTTCGTAGTGATTGATAAACCCGCTGGCATTGCGGTGCATCCGAGTCAAGGCTGGGATGGTCCGACTGTTGTTGGGGGACTTGCCGGTTTGGGATACCGCATCACAACGCACGGAGCACCCGAGCGGCAAGGTGTGGTGCAACGACTAGATGTCGGTACTAGTGGTGTGATGGTGGTTGCAAAAAGTGAGTGGGCGTACTCACATCTGAAACAACAGTTTCGGGAGCGCACACCTGAAAAGATTTATCACGCGGTGGTGCATGGCCGTTTAGATCCATTAACTGGCACCATCGATGCGCCAATCGGTCGACACCCAAATCACGATTTCAAGTTTGCGGTCATGCAAGGTGGGCGGGACTCAATCACGCATTACGAAACCCTCGAAGCCATGGCTCATGCATCCCTACTTGAAGTCCACCTCGAAACTGGTAGGACACATCAGATTCGAGTGCACATGGCAGCAATGCGACACCCGTGTGTTGGGGATGAGATGTATGGCGCCGATCCCACGCTCAGTGCAAAGTTGGGATTGAAACGGCAATGGCTGCATGCCCTCGAGCTTGAATTCGAACATCCAAGTTCAGGGCAGCGAGTTCGCTTTGTGACTGAGTACCCGGCTGACCTGGCGCGGGCACTCGATATTTTGCGAGGAAATTAACATCAGGAATTTGTCAGAATTGTGACAAATCACCACTTTTTTACCTGCAAGTTTTCTCCAATTTACCTAAACTATGACTGCTTGCACTTGCAAGCACCAAAAGGAGGAACCTCTTATGTCAAACCCTGTGTTGTCTCGCACGCTTAACCAAGTAGCCGAGGCTCGCTACGAGACCAGCGCAGCCGGCATTGAAATCCCAGTGCTGAACACAAAGCGCATGACTATCGAAGGCACTATGTCTCGGACATTGATGTTGTTCGGTGTTTTGTTGCTCTCTGGCGCCCTCGCCTGGATTAGCGGCCTAGCCGTTCCTTTGTTGTTCCCTGCGATGATTGTGGCCTTTGGCCTCGCAATCTTCGCCTCATTCTCTAAGAAGACTCGCCCTGGTTTGTACGTTGCGTATGCAGTCGCTGAAGGTGTCTTCTTGGCTGGTATCTCTCAGCTTTTCGAACTCATGTACCCAGGTATCGTCCAGACCGCTGTGATGGCAACCGTTGTGACGGCTGGCGTGATGTTCTTCGCTTACCAGCAACAGTGGATCAAAGTCACTAACCGTTTCCGGGCAGTGATGAGCTACGCACTCATGGGTTACATGGCGTTTGCGCTCGTCAACCTCGGTGTCGCGATTTTCACCGGTAGCAGTGCATACAACACTGGCTTTGGCTGGTTAATCGCACTTGCTGGTGTTGGTCTTGCATCCTTCACTCTGGTGATGGATTTTGCCGATATCGAAGGTGCAGTCGGTATGGGTGCTGAAGAATCATTCGAATGGCGTGCTGCCTTCGGTTTGATGGTCACCCTTGTCTGGATGTACATCGAAATCCTTCGCTTGCTCGCAATCTTGCGCGGCGACGAATAAAAACCAACCACGAGTGGCCCCGACCAGCTGGTCGGGGCCACTTTCGTTTTCTTCAATTTCTCATTTTGAAATCACTAATCTTGCATCATGATTGAAGTGAATCGTTTCGACATCAATGACAATAATTTTCAAAACTTGCTAGATCTCTATGACTCAGTGGACTGGGCGGCCTACACGAATCAGCCAGAGACATTGTTCAAGGCGCTTTCGAACTCGCATCGGATTTGGGTAGCCACGATTGACGATCAAATTGCTGGCTTGCTCCGTACCATTTCTGATGGTGAGACGATTGTTTATTTGCAAGACATTTTGGTGCGACCTCAATTCCAGCGGCAAGGTGTCGGAAGCCAACTCATGTTTGCATTCTTAACTGAGTACGAAAATGTGCGCCAAAAGATTTTGCTGACTGACAACCAAGAGTCACAGAAAGCCTTCTACGAGGCATGCGGATTCCAATTGGTGGAGGGAAACCTGAACGCGTTTTACAGGTTCGATTAGTTCAGCAGCTTTTGGCTGGTTGACCACCACGACACTCCAATTCAGCCTGAAGTCAGTGGTCTTAGGTAGGGTACGGCTCACCGATTTGTGACCAGGAGGTGTGACCGTGGCAGGGGAAGATTCCAATTTCGTCCACCTGCATAATCACACCGAATA
>JBEAZM010000057.1:0-3236 GCA_041170125.1 Actinomycetota bacterium | reverse complement strand
CACAGCAAATGTGCGAATTTCTTCAACCGTGTCGCCCCAAAACTCGATTCGCAAAGGGTGCTCCTCGGATGGCGGGAAAACATCCACCAATCCTCCGCGAACGGCAAACTGTCCGCGCTTTTCGACCAAATCAACGCGGGCATAGCCGGCCGCGGCCAAGTCGCTTATGACCGCATCGAAATCGCGCTCATCACCTTTGCGAAGTTGCACTGGCGCCAAATCTGAAATGCCAGATACCAGCGGCTGCAGAATGGCTCGAATTGGCGCAACCACAACTTGAATTGGAGGTTGGCTATCCGCAGCTGCGTGCCGCAGTCGTCGCAACACTGCGAGCCGTCGACCGATTACGTCGCTCGAAGGTGAAAGTCTCTCGTGTGGCAGCGTTTCCCACGAGACGAATTCCGCAACCGCATCAGCAGGAAGAAAACTATGCAGTTGATCAACCAAGTCTTCGGCCTCACGACCTGTCGCGGTTATGGCAAGAACTAAATCTGATTTCGCTAAAGCTGCAACAATCCATGGCCGCAGACCGATAGGCGCAACCACATCCAATGGACTTGGTGCATCAACAACAGCTGTCCAAGCCGGCACAAGTTCAAGCTTGGAAAGTGCATTTATCAATCTCGGGTTAGACATAAATCCAGTTCTAGGAATCTGCGAGCATCACGTTAAGCAGTGAGTGCTTTTACAGCGGCAGCATGTAGCCACGGCCGGGCTGCTAAGAAGCTCGGAGTCCGCGGCGGCATGTGGTTGAAGGTCAAACGTTTACCGTCGATTTTGGTGATTGTGAGACCGAGGTGTTGGCCGATTGCGGTGGGTGCAGCGCTATCCCATTCGAAGAAGCCAACTGAAGAAACGTAAACATCAGCTTGTTCAGTCAAAATCTGATGCACTTTGCCACCAACCGAACCGCAATTCATAACTTGAATATCGGTGTAGCCGTTCTCAGCTGCAAACTCACGCAGTCCTTCGCGCAGTTTCTCTACCATCTCAATTGGTTCACGTGGCGAAGCAATAATCATCAGCGGTCGGTTTGGAATTTTCACATCTAGATTCATTGGTTCATCGGATGTGACATAGACCAAATCGTGATTCGGAATTGATACAGCGCCAGCGATGAATTCCTGGGCCTCGTTGTCCCACAACGCAATGTGAACAGCGAATTCTGGCAGCGAACGGGCATATTCATAAGTGCCATCTACTGGGTCAATGATCCAGACGCGTTTGGCCGATAAACGCCGATCATCATCTGCGGCTTCTTCCGAGAGCACTGAGTCTTCGGGTCGATGGTCTGCCAGTTGCGCCAACAACCAGTCGTTGGATTTGGCATCGCCAATTTTTGCTAGGGCCTTAGCAGCTTCTTCATCTCCCGCTGGAACATTTTGTTCCGCTCGAATTTTTAAGAGGTACTGACCAGCCTCGACTGCGAGATAACTGGCTAATTCGTGGTCATTCATTGGTTGTACCTTCCCTGAGCGGTTGCTAAATCCGAATTTACTAGAGTTTCAACCGCATCGGCGGCACGATCACAGAATTCGGAAATCTCTTTCCATTCACTGACACTAAATGGTCGCAAAACATAACTTGCCGGATCTTGGGATCCGGTTGGTCGACCAATTCCTAAACGCACCCGATACCAATCACCGCTACCGAGCGAAGCCCGAATGCTCTTCAAGCCATTGTGGCCGTTGTCGCCACCACCATTTTTGATGCGAATTTTTAGATAATCAATGTCGAGTTCGTCATGCAGCACAATCACATTTTCTAGATCGATTTTGAAAAAATTCATGAGGGGCGAGACTGCTTGACCGGAGCGATTCATATAAGTCAACGGTTTTACGAGAATGAACTTGTGTTCCCCGATTCGACCCTCAGCCACCATGGCAGAAGCTTTTTTGGATCTAGAGAATTTCCAGCCATTGCGCTCGGCCAAAGCATCGACTGCCAAAAAACCCACGTTGTGTCGGGTTCGCTCATATTCCGAGCCTGGATTGCCCAAGCCGACAACTAGCCAATCAGCCATCGTTCCTCCTTGGACAAGATTAAAGCCGCGCTCGAATCATCGGGCGCGGCTTTAAGGAAATTTACTAGCTCTGGCGAGCTTTTACTTCGTCAGCAGACAACACGATGAAATCAACGTGTTCGATGACCTGGCGAACTGGATCCTTCTGGATTTCGCGTGGGGCAACAAGCTTGCCAGCACCGGCACCAGTAACTTCGAGCACAAGGTTAGAAACCTTGAGTGCTTTACCTAGTTCATGGGCATCAACGGAAACGTGGATTAGTTCACTGCCGGCACCGTAAATAACGGCAGGTACTAGACCGGCGCGACGAAGGCGACGGGCAGCACCCTTACCGAAGTCGCTGCGCAGCTCGGCTGCGATTGAAATCTGTGGCACGGTCTTGCTCCTGGTTCTTCTCTTTACGTTACGTTGCAACTCAGCAGGGGCGAATGGCCACCACGTCGATGACGGTTTTTAAACCCTCGCCGAGGAGCGAGCGCAGTCTGCCAGATAACGAAATTGACCCCAACATTGGGGGTCAATTTCGGACAGTATGGGTGAATTACGCCTCGAATATATCCATCTGGTTGTCATCAAACAAAGCTGTGACTGAACCTTCGTTGAATACCTCGCTAATGGCGTTTGCGATCAGCGGCGCAATAGATAGAACCTCGAGCTTGTCGAATTGGCGGTCAGCTGGAATCGGCAAAGTGTCAGTTACGTATACCTTGCTAATCCGAGATTCACTCAAACGAGTTTTTGCAGGCTCGGAGAAAATTCCGTGGGTTGCTGTAACAATCACGTCTTTCGCACCAGCTTCGAACAACGTTTCCGCTGCTTTTGCGATTGTGCCACCAGTGTCGATCATGTCATCAACAATGACACAGATGCGATCCTTTACTTCACCAACCACTTCAAACATTTTGACTTGGTTTGGCACGTCGGGATCGCGGCGTTTGTGAATGATGGCTAAAGGAGCGCCCAAAGTGTCAGTCCATTTTTCAGCGACACGAACACGGCCAGCATCTGGCGACACAACAGTCACCTGCGAAGTGTCGACCGTTTTTTTGATGTGTCGGGCAATGATCGGAAGTGCAAACAAATGATCAACCGGCCCATCAAAGAAACCTTGAATCTGCGAAGTATGCAAGTCCACAGCCATGATGCGATCGGCACCTGCTGACTTGAAAAGATCACAAACTAGTCGGGCAGTGATTGGTTCGCGGCCACGGT
>JBEAZM010000056.1:0-3644 GCA_041170125.1 Actinomycetota bacterium | reverse complement strand
GTCCTACTTGTCTCCGACGAGTGTTACATCGATCTTGGTTGGGATGTCACACCGATATCGTTGCTGCACCGCGAGGTATCTGGTGGCGATGCATACGGCCTTTTGGTTGTGCACTCACTTTCCAAGCGTTCAAATCTGGCTGGCTATCGGGCTGGCTTTTTAGCGGGTGACAAAGATGTCGTACAGGCTGTCCTAGAAGTTCGGAAACACAGCGGCTTGATTTTGAGTACACCAGTTCAGCGGGCTGCTATAGCTGCATTTTCTGATGTTGAACATGTCGCCATCCAGAAAGCACGGTATGCAGCGCGACGTGAACATGTTCTGGCCGCAGCCGCAAGAGCAGAATTCCAAGTCTCACATTCAAACGCTGGTCTCTACGTCTGGGCAACTCGGGATGAGGACGAATGGGAAAGTGTGAATTGGTTTGCAAATCGTGGAGTTTTGGTCGCGCCAGGAAGTTTTTATGGCGAGGCAGGTAAGGGCTTTGTGCGAATCGCGCTGACGGCCTCAGACGAAAGAATTTCGGCTCTCGCTAAGCGATTTTGAGTGCAGGAGTCCACCCTGCAGGCCTGTTGAAGAAGTGGGTATCCTTGCCACTAGATTCCAATTTCGAGGAGGCCTTGTGGCTGAGCATTTGCTACGTTCGGGAGACACCGATCTTGAACTGAAATACATCCCCTCAACCATTGGCAATGGTGGGTTGGACATCAGCGCATTATTGGCGAAAACCGGCTCGGTGGCTTTCGACACAGGCTTTGGCAATACCGCTAACACAGTCTCTTCAATCACGTATCTAGATGGTGATGCTGGTCAGCTTCGCTATCGGGGCTACCCAATCGAGCAACTTGCTGAGGGTTCCACTTTTTATGAGGTTGCGTACCTTCTAATTTATGGAAACCTCCCAACCGCAGCGGAACTTAAAGAATTCACCTCGGACATTGCTCAGCACACAATGGTGCACGAGGATCTAAAAGCATTTTTTGATGGTTTCCCATCAGATGCCCACCCAATGTCGGTGCTGTCTTCAGCCGTATCCGCGCTCTCTACTTTTTTCCAAGACTCGCTGGATCCGTTTGATGAAAAACAAGTGCACATCGCGACCATTCGATTGTTAGCGAAAATGCCTACTTTGGCTGCCTACGCTTACAAGAAATCTATCGGCCAGCCTTTGTTGTACCCGCGCAACGATTTGAGCTTGCTTGAAAACTTCATGCGGATGACGTTTGGTGTACCAACAGAAGAGTATGTTGCCGACCCAGTTCTAATTCGCGCTCTCGATCAGCTTTTGATTCTGCATGCTGACCACGAGCAGAACTGCTCAACTGCAACCGTCCGCATGGTTGGTTCGTCCCATGCAAACTTATTTGCCTCGGTGTCTTCCGGTATCAACGCACTCTTTGGACCACTACACGGTGGAGCAAACCAAGCAGTACTAGATATGTTGAACCAAATCAACGACAGTGGCATGAGCGTCCAAGAGTTCATCACCAAGGTGAAAAATAAAGAAGATGGCATGCGGCTAATGGGCTTCGGTCACCGGGTCTACAAAAACTATGACCCACGTGCCACCATCATCAAACAAACAGCACACGAAGTGTTCGAGCATTTGAAGATCGACGAACCACTCTTCAACATTGCGCGGGAACTCGAAGAAGCTGCGCTTAATGATGAATACTTCATCTCTCGCAAGCTCTACCCGAATGTGGATTTCTACACTGGCTTGATCTACAAAGCCATGGGCTTCCCAGACCGGATGTTTACAGTGTTGTTCGCACTTGGTCGACTACCAGGCTGGATCGCCCAATGGCGTGAAATGATTGAAGACCCTCAGACTCGAATTGGTCGGCCACGACAGGTTTACATCGGTGAACCACTGCGGGACTACACGCCAATTCAATCTCGCTAGAACTCATCCAAAGTGCCGCTGAAAATACCAGCGGCACTTTTGTTTTAGAACTAATTCACATCAATATGCACGTGGTCGAGATGCCGGAGGATTGGATTCTCTCGGTCACCACTTGGATGCACATAAGGCCGCCATCCTGCAGTCGAATTCAGCCGGGTCCAAATGTGATCATCAAAAATCACAGTTTCAATATTCAATTCAGCGGCATGCAGTGTTGCCCAGATTGCCAACTGCCAGCCAGCTTCGCGATTTTTCTTTTTCTCGTGCGGTCGAAAAAAGAAGTCAACAGCGCGACCCTCATAGTGAGCAGAACCTTTGATGTGTCCCGAATTAACGCCACCGGGGGCATAGCCACCTTTGGGAATGTATCCGAAGACTTTTTCGGCTTTGTTGATTACTGCTTGAGCTTGTTTGGTGAGACCTACATCATTTAGCTTCGAATCACCACTATGCATGGTTGGCCAGTAGCTACAACTCAAACTGGCTTTTGCGAGCGGGGTTTTTTCGACCCTTGCTGTTTCAAACATTGCTAAGGCAGCATCACGGGATAGGACTTCGATGCCTTCAGGAGTTTGGATTTGGCACAAATCAAAACGCACTCGATTCGTGGCTTCAAAACCAAACTCCCAAAACCCCCAGAATCCAATCGCAGCCACGAGCAATACGCTCAAAGTTTTGGTGCGACGTTTGGATTTAGTCGTTTGCATGTAGTGCGGCATTCAAGCCGCCCCACGAACCAGTTCGGTTTACAGCCTCAAGGTTCCCAGACTGTGAATTGCGGCGGAACAGCAAATTCGGAACGCCTGATAGCTCGCGTGCTTTCACAACCTCACCATCTGGCAACGTCACTTTTGAACCTGCAGTGATGTAAGTGCCAGCTTCAACCACTGAGTCATCACCCAAGGAGATGCCGATACCAGCGTTTGCTCCAACCAAAGCTCGTTCCCCAACCGTGATGACTTCTTGGCCACCACCGGATAGTGTCCCCATGATTGAAGCACCACCACCAATGTCGGAGCCATTGCCAACCACAACACCAGCACTGATTCGTCCCTCAACCATAGAAGCGCCAAGCGTGCCGGCGTTGAAGTTGACGAAACCTTCATGCATGATGGTTGTGCCCTCTGCAAGATGAGCACCAAGTCGAACTCGATCAGCATCGGCAATGCGAACACCGCTTGGAACCACATAGTCGACCATGCGTGGGAACTTGTCGATACCGAAAACCTGCATAGCTATGCCTTGGGTTCGAGCGCGGAGTTGAACCGCAGCAAGTTGTTCAACAGCGACTGGACCTAGTGAAGTCCAAGCAACATTGGTAAGTAATCCGAAGATGCCGTCGAGATTAATCGTGCGCGGCTTCACGAGTCGATGTGACAACAGATGTAATCGCAAGTAAGCGTCAGCGGCATCGGTGGCTGGCTGGCTCAGGTCCGCAATTACAGTCTCAATAACTTCTACCCGAACGCCCCGTACCGCATCAAGTCGAGCCGCCGCTACGAGGTCTGCAACAACTTCGGCCTTAGTTGCTAAAACTGGATTTGGGTACCAAACATCTAGCAAGGTTGAATCGGAATAAGTGGCTAAGCCAAACCCGGCTGCAGGGGATGAAATCAAGTTGCTCATGCGGCTAGGGTAGCGGCATGACTATTCATTCCGCTGAGTTAAACATATGGCGAGACGTGGTTGGTCTCACCGCGGATTTAGTTAACTTCCCATCAGAGTCAAGGCATGAATC
>JBEAZM010000055.1:0-15248 GCA_041170125.1 Actinomycetota bacterium | reverse complement strand
CTAAATTCTCGATTTCGCCAGACGGGTTCGAGATAGCAATCTCAGATGGCAAAACCACGACGATAGAGAACGTCTCAGCGAATGGCGTCTTGCGGCAAGTTCGAACTGCAGTGCGTAGTTTTAGCTTCGATTCCGCAAATAACCTTTGGATGACTATGCCCGACGGCAGTCTGCAGGTTTCAATGGCGAATGGCGATCTGGTCCAAGTCTCTGGTCTAGATGGTTTGCGAGTTGAAAAAATAGCAATCAATCCCGATGGAGTTCAGGTCGCTTTATTGGTTTCAACTAGTAATGGGCCACAACTAAGAATGGGCTATATCTATCGAAATGGCAGTGCAATCACGATTCAGAATATAAAAAGAGTCGAGCGATTGCTCGGAGACATTTTGGATTTGGACTGGGGGCTGTACTCGCAATTGCTCATCTTGGCGCGCTCGCAAAACACCGAGCCACTTCTCTATCAACTCTCCGGCGCTGCGTTTGAACCGTCGGTTATTACGAGTCCAATTTCTTTCACTCGGATTTCTGTTGCACCGGGACAGCCAATTCTTGCCGAGGATGAAAATGGCGGCATCTGGGCATATCAGGCTGGGCAATGGCGATTTACTGAACTAGCCACAGGTGCTCGGTTTATTGACTAAATTATCCACAGTCAAAAATCCGATTCCTCGATTTAAGTTTTAAAGAGTCACACTCATTTTGTGTTTAAAGACTTAATGTCGTTTCTGCATCCACAGCATTGCAAGTTTTGTTTGGAATCAGGTTACTTAATTTGTTCTGCATGCCAACAAAAGTTTGTGTTCCCTGCATCTGGTCGATGCTCGGTCGTTTTCCGACACAACCCAGAAGCCGTTAAGTTGGTAATTAATTGGAAAGATCGCGGACAGCGAGAATTAACAAACTTGTTTGCAGCTGTTGTGGCTGATTCATTAAAGAGTGAAGACCTATCTAACTTTGTCTTGGCGCCGATTCCCGAGCGAAGTGCAAGTTTTAAAAAACGCGGCTGGAGGCCGGTTGCTCAACTTGCTGAGAGACTTGGTGCGATAACGCACTTACCGGTTGATGAGCATGCATTTCGATTTAAAGTTCAGCCCAGCGAACAGAGAGGATTATCGACGAATCTTCGCTACGATAATCTGGCGGAGGTTTTTCAATACGAAAGCGAAGCCCCGAAACTATTGATTATTGATGATGTGTTCACAACTGGTGCTACTTTGTTAAGTGCGCTTCGAGCGGCAAGCGAGTCTAAGAAAATTCAGACAAACGACGTAAAAGTACTCGCATTAGTGGCATCCCGTAAGGATTACGAGCGCCGAATTGGAAGTTTTTTTGAAATTGAAACCTGAGGATATTGAGGCTAGTGCAAAATGACTTTGTACCTAGAAATGTGGGGTGCAACTGATTAGAGTCAAGCCATCGGAACGCCCGATCTCCGAAGATTAATGGAGGGCAATATGTCGAACAACATCCAACTCAATATCCATCGCCGGCACTTAGAACTTGATGCCGATTGGCTTGAACATGTTCGGGAGCGGACGCTCGAACTCGACCGATTTGGCAACAAAATTATCGCGATTGATGTAGAGATTAGTTACGCTAAAAATCGCCGCCAGCAAAGTCACGCATGGCATGTTGAAATACGTACACGAGTTGATGGCCACACCATTTTGGCTGTAGCAGAATCGAGTGATCCGGAGCGTACATTTGAGAAAGCCCGTGCAATCATGGAATCAAATTTACGTCGGGCAGCTCGTCGACATCACTGGTCTCGCCATGGGCGGAAGGCCACAATGCGAGTCAATGAGGCTCTCGCCTAAATCAAGTTTTCCGCTCAATCTCATTTGAGCCATTTCGAAACCTCCGTCGTAACGCAATAGTTGCGACGGAGGTTTTTATGTTTTCTATAGTAATGGTTGGACCTGCAATCTATCGGTCAGCGATTTCAGATCACCTTCGCCACTATCGTGGTGAGATTCGGATTGCTGCCCAGTCAAATCACATAGCGGATGCTCGCAGTTTGTTAGCAGACTTAATTCCAGACGGACTTTTGATTATTTCAGGGGAGAGTGTTGATTCGATGATTTCTGAAATTAAACAACTACGGCGCATCGACCTTGATACAAACATTGTTTGGTGGGCGCTACATGGCGATGCCGTTGAATTTCAAATTCAGCTAGGGGAGCTAGCAAATGTAGTTGCCTGGCAAAGCGATGCAAGCGGCATCCTCGACGGGCTTGGGGCACCAGCTCGAAAGCCAACTGCATCTCAACCCTCACCAAAACTGACCGCCCAAGAGCACTTGATTCTGCAACTAGCAGCTGAAGGACTTTCAAATCGTTCGATCGCTTTCAGACTTGGCATCAGCGAAAGTACGGTAAAGAACCATTTGCGGCACATCGGGGCGAAATTCAACACTTCATCCCGTGCCCAAGCGGTTTGGCAAGCCGTGCAGTGTGGTTATCTCACCCCAATCGGAGTGTCTTTTCCTTCGATCTCAATGACCGGCACTTGATTTGGCCAGTTTTAGCCTGATTTCTGCCCGTATTAAAGAGAAACGGGGGCTTTCGCTTACCATCTGCTCCTGCAATCCATCTTTGGAAGCGAAGGGAAATTCGTGTCGGTATTAGACAAAATCCTCCGAATTGGCGAAGGCAAAGTACTCCGCAATTTGGAACGAGTCGTTGCCCAAGTCAACTCGATTGAAAGCTCAATGCAAGCCTGCACCGATGAAGAGTTGCGCGGCATCACAACCGAGTTAAAACAGCGCTACCAAGACGGCGAATCACTCGAAGATTTGATGCCAGAAGCTTTTGCTCTTGTGCGCGAAGCTGCCTGGCGAGTTTTAGGCCAACGTCACTATGACGTCCAGATCATGGGTGGAGCAGCCCTACATCTTGGGAACATTGCCGAAATGCGTACTGGTGAAGGTAAAACACTGGTTGCTACTTTGCCATCGTTCCTTAACGCCTTAACCGGTGATGGTGTTCACGTTGTAACTGTCAACGACTACTTGGCGCAACGCGACTCTGAGTGGATGGGCCGAGTCCATCGTTTCCTTGGTCTCACAACCTCGTGCATTCTGTCTGGAATGAATTCGGCACAGCGCCGCGCCGCTTATGCCGCTGACATTACTTACGGCACCAACAATGAATTTGGTTTCGATTACCTTCGGGACAACATGGCGTGGAATGCAAACGAGCTGGTCCAACGCGGCCATAATTTTGCGATTGTTGATGAGGTTGACTCAATCCTCATCGATGAAGCTCGAACCCCACTTATCATCAGTGGCGCCAGTGACGAGAAGAATGAATGGTACGAAGCGTTTTCAAAATTTGTTCGCATTCTAGAAATCGGCGAAGACTACGAAGTTGACGAGAAAAAGCGCACGATTGGTGTCCTCGAGAGCGGTATTGAAAAAGCCGAAAAGCATTTTGGTATTTCGAAT
This sequence comes from Actinomycetota bacterium, assembly GCA_041170125.1. Taxonomy (GTDB): domain Bacteria; phylum Actinomycetota; class Actinomycetes; order S36-B12; family UBA5976; genus JAFMIT01. Next base: position 11,803 of record JBEAZM010000055.1, on the reverse strand, counting down.
CTTTATGAATCAGCTAACACCCATCTAGTTGGCTTACTCAACAACGCAATTAAAGCTAAAGAGCTTTACAAGCGGGATCGGGACTATGTCGTCATCGATGGCGAAGTTCAGATTGTTGATGAGCACACTGGTCGACTTTTGTCAGGGCGCCGCTACGGCGATGGCATGCACCAGGCGATTGAAGCTAAAGAAGGCGTCACGATTCAGGCTGAGAATCAGACGCTCGCCACAATCACCCTGCAGAACTATTTCCGACTATACAAAAAACTCGGTGGCATGACGGGTACTGCGATGACCGAAGCGTCAGAGTTTTCGCAGATCTACAATCTCGGCGTAATCCCAATCCCAACCCACAGGCCGATGATCCGAATCGATCAGCCAGATTTGATTTACCGCACTGCGGTAGCAAAGTTCACAGCGGTTGTAGATGACATCGCTGAACGATACGAAAAAGGTCAGCCGGTTTTGGTTGGCACAACTTCCGTGGAGAAAAGTGAATTAGTTTCAGAATTGCTAAAACGCCGAGGAATTCCACACACAGTTTTGAACGCCAAGTTCCATGAAAAAGAAGCTGCAATTGTGGCGATGGCAGGCCGTAAAGGTGCCGTAACCGTCGCTACCAACATGGCAGGCCGTGGCACCGACATCATGCTTGGCGGCAACGTGGAATTTATTGCGCGCGCTGAGCTTGAGAAAGCTGGGTTAAGTGCCAGTGAAAATCCAGATGCATTCACAAAAGCTTGGGGCGAAACTGTCACTAAGGTGACAGCGCAGGTCGCAAGTGAGCATGAGGAAGTCAAAGCTCTCGGTGGCCTTTACGTGCTCGGAACTGAACGTCACGAGTCCCGGCGAATTGATAATCAGTTGCGCGGTCGTTCCGGCCGACAGGGTGATCCGGGCGAGTCCCGCTTCTACTTGTCGCTAGAAGACGACCTGATGCGCCTATTCAAATCGGACATGGTCAATAGCTTCTTGCAACGATTCAACGTGCCAGATGATGTTCCAATCGAAGCTTCCATGGTCACAAAGTCGATCAAGTCAGCTCAGACCCAGGTCGAATCAAATAACTTTGAAATTCGTAAGAACGTATTGAAATACGACGAAGTGCTAAACCGGCAACGTCTTGTGATTTACGCAGAACGTCGTGACATTCTTGATGGCAGTGATATCTCAGAGCACATCCAGAAGTTCATTGAAGATACGGTAAACGGGTACGTCGACGCTGAAACTGAAAATGTCTACGACGAAGAGTGGAATCTTTCTAGACTCCAGAATGCTTTTTCGACCATCTACCCAATCACAGTGGATTTAGCTGCCGCAGCCGAGGAGTCGGCATACAGTCCTGAGTACTTGAAGCAGGCTGTACTCGACGATATTCAGGCAGCTTTCAATGCCCGCGAAACTGCTTTTGGTTCCAGCGTCATGCGGGAACTCGAGCGGAAGATCGTGCTTTCGGTTCTCGATCGTAAGTGGCGAGACCACCTCTATGAGATGCAGTATCTCCAGGAGGGAATTGGCCTGCGGGCAATGGCACAGAAAGATCCACTTGTTGAATACCAACGCGAGGGCTACGACCTCTTTGTTGCGATGATGGATTCGCTGAAAGAGGAAGTCGTCGGTTTGTTATTCAATGTGAAAGTTAATATCCAGGCGAGTTTGAACGATGACGAAGAGGTTGAGGAGATTGAGGTTGCTGGCGCAGCACCACAGCTTCCAACCAATGTTCAATACCTTGCTCCGACAGAGTCGGGTGAAGTGACTACTCGGTCAGAGACTGGACAGACTCTCAAGTCCTCAAACGGTCCAAGCCGAAATGGCCCATGTCACTGCGGTTCTGGAAAGAAGTACAAACGGTGCCATGGAGCCACCGAATAAGCTCAATAAGGTCCCACTTCACAGGCCATCACCTTCCAGGTGGTGGCCTGTTTTTCTACCCGCAGTGCAATCGGAAAAAAGTGGCTCTCGGAACGGCATAGTGCAGTGATTTCAACTTTATTGGCTTCGAGCGGCCAGAATTTAACAGTCGTGATTGCGGGAATTACACCTTTTCGCATTCGAGAAATTACCTCGCGACGTTGCTGAATTTGGGTCAACACCCGAGGTCCCATGACATTTCGTAATTGACTCACAGTTCTACCGCCATGTAGCGTTTCAAGGGTTGCCTGGATTATGCGTGTGACCCAAATTTCATTTGGTAAGTCAGGGACGTCAATCGTGGGCCGAGGAGGCTTTTTAGTTGCTTGAGGTGCGCTCGAAAGTTCAACTTCATGGAATTTAGGTAGTCGCGATTGGGGTTCGGTAAATATCTGAAACGGTTTAACTGTTGACATTTGGCAACCCATAGAAATTTGGAATCTGAATTTTCATGCCAGCTTTTAATTGGCTGGGATCTTCTCCGATTTGGTTTTTATTCAAAAGCCAGATTTGCCGCCAAGCGTTGTCCACCTCACCAACTTTTACATTTTGATTAGCGGCAAATAATTGAGCCATAGCGATACTCCAGAGCGAGTCACCAGGCTGAACTTCAACAGTTTGGAATCGGGCTGTGGATGGTTGAACGACAACCAATTGGCCTGGATCTGCAAAACTCGTCGTTGGCATGAGTGCCCCAAAGCCAACTCCCACGCCTACCAAGCCACGAATAAATGTTGGGAGCATTTTTATGCCTATGCTGCGAAAATGTTGATTCTTCATCGACAAACCGTTACCGATTGCAATAAAAGTAAGACCTAAAAATGTGCGTGCGACTGGAATTATTAAAAGAAATAGACCAGTTAGTAAAACTGTTTGAAGTAGCCAAGCAGTGATATCAAATCGTGATTGCATTTTTCCTCCTAGCAGAATTTTCAAATGCAGTGGATTCACTTCACATAGCAAAATCGATTAGGCGGAAAGCACTAGTCCAATGTGGAAATCAATTTAAGTGATTGCGCTCCTCACATCGGGTTAGCAAAATATTTCAAAAGGAGTGAGAATGAGAAAAATTAAACTTGAAGTATCGCCCGACCGAACCCAACTGATAGCAGGCGCATTGCTAGTGCTGGGATTTGGTGCTGTCGGAGGTTTGCTACTTTCCGGGAATTCGAGCACAGACCTAATCTTGGTTGCAAAAAAAGATTTACCAAGTGGCATAAAACTGTCTATTCAGGATTTTGCGAGTGTCGAGGTGAACGGTGCGGCAACTCTCCAAACCGTATCGGTCTTTCCGAGCGATGGAGTTCTAGTTCATCCGCTGAAGTCTGGAGAGATTTTGCAAGCGGCAGACATTGATGAGGCCACTGATTCGAGTGCTGTGATAGCTGTGGCACTTAATAAGTCAGACTTCCCGCGCGATGTGATGGTTGGCCAGCGCTTGGAGATCTGGCGGGCTGGGGAAGGTGTTTCACCTGAAGTTATCACAGCGGCTGAGGTGGTTGAGTTCGAAGACTCGGAATACGGCGATACAGTGGCGCTTTCTATCAGAGTTGATAGATCTCAAATTGAGTTTATTTTCGGCGCGGGCACTGACCTCAAAGTAGTGATTCCAAACTAAGTCAGGGCATGATTTGCCAATGCGGATTTACTTTCCATTGAATGCAACCGAAATTTCGACTTTACTCGAATCCAAACACCTAGATTTCACTAATCAACTAGCGGTTTCGGTTACCTCTGAGATGTCGAAGTTGCTGGAGTTAACGGATCAGGATGAATTGACCCTAATCGCTGCATTAACAGCCGCCGACCTTGCCCAAGAGCCAAGTGCGATTGCGGTACTTGAGACCGATGTCACGGTGGGAGACGCGGAATTAGGAGAAGTCTTTTTTACCCAGTTGGTAGTTCTTGCAGATTTAGAATGTTGGCTAATTCCTGACTTGGAAACAGATCAAGTTAGCTGGTTTGGTATTCAAGAAACCGAAACCGTGCTTGAGCAAGTCAAGAATTTAGCGCCTTAAGTTCAAGTTCAATCACTTCGCCCAGGTATTCCATTGCAAACTTTTCGACCATGCCGCCAAAAAACGGAATGCTGCAACGCAGGACCAGGTCAAAATCGATAACACAACTAGCATCGGCAGTGGCGGTTGCTTGCATACTGCCAGCGAGGGTTATTGGCTGTTCTATTGCAGTTGCTTCATAGTTGCCAACTGCCGTATTGCTATCTGTTATTTCCCAAGAACGATGCTCATTTAAGGTAATGCTTTTGCCGGCAGCCGCGGCAATAGGCCCATCTAATTCAAGTGCAAACTTACGTGAAATCTCGACTTCAAACTTTTGATTTGAATGCTTCACTTTTAGATTCGATTCCAGCGGTTCGCTCGAAGAAATTACTTGCTTTAAGAATTCTTTGCTGCTCAACCGCGAGATTGCATCCCGAAGTGGCAAATCCACTTGAAACTTTTGTTGAAACACTTTGGCCATGTCGTAAGTCTGCCGAGAAAGGAGTAACTTTGGGTCATCGGCACAACGGCGTGGCGAAGAAGTGGTGATACAAATGTCTGCAGACATCGGTCCAGGTTCTGCTTTTTTCAACTCTATTTTTGATGCCTACCATCAGAATTCAGATCCCTTACTTTTACAAACTGAAAAATCAATTCTTCCATTGGTATTTCAACAACATCTGAAACTTGGAGCTCGTCGGATAGGCACTGAGGTTAAGGTCAGAGTATTTACAGCCGCTTTGGCTGAAGACGGTTGGGAAGGTAGAGATTCAATCCTGCACATTGTGATGCCGGATATGCCATTCATTGTCGATTCGGTTGTGGCAGCTGTTGAGCGAAACACGCGTGGTGTCCTTCAGGTTTTACATCCAGTCATGAAAGTCGAGCGTGACCAAGATGGTGGCATCATCGCAATTAATTCCGCAAATGGAGTTGCGGAATCATGGGTGGAAATAGTTTTTCGCAGGCTGCTGCTTCCGCGTGACGCCGAAACTTTATGTCAAACCATCCAGGAATTGCTCGAGCAAGTCATTTTTGTGAACAGTGCTTGGAATCCAATTAAGCAAATCCTTGGCTCGGTTGATCTAGGTAACGACTTAAATGGTTTTCGAGACTGGCTGCTGGCAGATAATTTCACATTCATGGCAATCGCGAAATTTCGAGTCGGTACTGCGGAACTTGATGAAACGCACTCAATAGGACTGCATGAGCTCGGGATTCCGCCGTTCAATCCAAGATTGATGCCAGGACTACACATAATGAAATCCCAAATTAGGTCTACAGTGCACAGATCTGTGCAAATTGATGAAATTCACTTCGTGCCCAAAGACAAGAATCAAGCCACCTTGATTGTTTATGGTTTGTTCGGATTGAATGCTTATGCTTCGATGGTTTCAGCAATCCCTGTAGTTTCCGAAAAAATGCAGCATCTGGTTACGCATTTACAAATTCGACCAAATTCCCATTCCTACAAAGACTTACTGCAGTTTGTGAATGTATTTCCCCGGGATGTTTTTTTCTCGGCAAATCCTGAGTGGCTGACCAGAGTCGCGGGCAGCTTGCTGAATCGATCCAAGCAAATGGACACCTGGGTCTTTGCCACTCGAAGTCCAAATTCGTATTTTGCTGATGTAGTGGTGTTTTTACCGCGAGACATTGTAAATACCCGATTGCGCCTAAAAATCGAAGCAGAAATTGAGAAACTCTATGGTGCACTGGATGTACTTTCAGTGGTTCGTTTAGATGAAAACCCAACGGCTGTAATGCATTTCCAAGTTCGCCTCGGAGCTGCAAGCAATCTTGTCTCCGAAAGCAATCTGTTAGCTGCGATAAAACCACTAGCAATTGATTGGGATCGAGATTTCGCTGAGTATGTCATCAACCAACTTGGTGATGATGTGGCGGCACACAATTTGCTGCAAACATTTGGCCGGAGTTTCGAGCCAAATTACCAAAATGATCATTCGGTGGAATTGGGATATGCAGATATCTCAAAAATCATGACTTCAGATGACATGTATCTAGAAATCACTCCCATCGCTGGAGAAAACAATTACAGCGTCCGTATATTCCATCCCGATAACCCGCTGGGACTTACTGATTTGTTGCCAGTGCTTGAGGCTTTTGGGCTTCCGATTACGGCGGAGTTTCCTTACATTTTTTCGACGCCAGGTGTGCGTACCTGGTGGTTACAGGAACTTGAATTCAATCTTGGAAAACGCTTATCGGATGCAACAATCAAAGAATTGGAAGTTGCAATTCGACTTGTGATTGATGGTCACGTGGAAAGTGACAAACTTTTCAGTCTCATTACGCATTTTGGCCTAAACCATAAATCCGTAATTACATTAATGAGTTTGCGTAACTATGTTTCCCAATGGTTGACCAATCCTGTAGGAACAATTGAAACAACCATGCTGGCATATCCTGACTTGAGTGTAGAAATCGCAAAGTTGGTCGAGCATCAATTGTTAAATCGGCAAATTGACTCTGCCGCTGCGGAGCGAATTGAAGCCCGAATTACTGAAGTTCCCAGCTTGGAGCAAGATCAAATCTTGCGGGCGCTGTTGGCGGCTGCGCGAGCAATCGTTCGGACGAATCTGCACTCGGACATCGATTTCTCGACCGCTGCAGTTGCCTTTAAATTCAAATCTGAGCAGATTGCACAGTTGCCCGACCCGAAACCGTTTGCTGAAGTTTGGGTGGAGTCTGCCCGAGTAAGAGGAGTGCATATTCGTTTCGGTGCAGTAGCCCGGGGTGGGTTGCGATGGAGCGATCGCTACGACGACATTCGAACCGAAGTTCTGGGTCTTGTTAGAGCTCAGAATGTAAAAAATTCAGTAATCGTCCCAGCCGGCGCCAAGGGAGGTTTCTATCCAAAACAATTAAAAGCCGAGATGGATCGAAACCTGGCAACTGATACGGCAGTTTCGGCATACCAAGAGTTTATAAACGCCTTACTTGATATCACGGACAACCTAGTTTCGGGAGAAGTTGTGCTGTCGCCAGCGCCAGCTTTGGATACAGCTGATCCCTATCTTGTGGTTGCGGCCGACAAAGGAACGGCTAGTTTTTCAGACTACGCGAACGAGATATCGACCTCCCGTGGCTATTGGCTTGGCGATGCTTTTGCAAGTGGTGGATCAAACGGCTATGACCATAAAGGCATGGGAATCACTGCCCGCGGAGCTTTCGAATCGGTCAAACATCATTTTGCCCTGTTAGGAATTGACCCAACCGTAGATGCGATAACTGTTGTGGGTATTGGAGACATGAGTGGCGATGTTTTTGGTAATGGCATGCTACTTAGTCGCACTTTGAAACTGATAGCCGCTTTCGACCACCGCCACATTTTCATTGACCCAAATCCAAATCCAGAAACCACTTGGGCTGAGCGCGAGCGGCTATTCAATCTGCCAAGATCTAGTTGGGCGGATTTCAATCCAGAGCACATTAGTTCTGGTGGCGGCATATTTCCACGAACTGCTAAATCGATACGGCTAACAGACGAAATTAAAGCTGTGCTGGATGTTACGGCTGAAGTTTTGACGCCAAATGAACTAATAAACGCCATACTAAAAGCCCCAGTTGATTTACTGTGGAATGGCGGCATTGGTACCTACATAAAAGCAAGTGGCGAGACGCATCTTCAAGTGGGGGATAAGGCCAACGATGCTATCCGAATCGACGCCAGTCAGCTTCGAGTGCGCGTGGTTGGCGAGGGCGGCAATTTAGGGGTCACCCAAGCGGGACGAGTGGAAGCTGCACTAAACGGTGTGGCCATCAACTCGGATGCGATTGACAACTCAGCTGGCGTGGACACTTCGGATCATGAAGTTAATCTGAAAATTTTGTTGAACTCAATCGACGACCAAATCGAGCGAAACCAAATCCTGCAACAACTCACACCTGAAGTTGCGAATCTAGTCCTAGCGGACAATATTGCGCAGAACTCAGTTCTCACTCAGGCTGCAAATCGCTCCGAAGGCATGGCATCAGTACATGCTCGAATGCTTGATAACTGGGAACAGCGTGGGTTAATCAACCTCGAATTGGAGAAAATGCCATCACCAGCCGAGCTCCAAACTCGAGCAAATAGCGGGAAAGGTTTAACTAAACCGGAACTCTCTGTGATGTTGGCACATGTGAAATTGGAGTTGAAAGATTTAATTTTGCAGAGTGATATTCCAGTGCTCAGTTGGTCAGAAAAATTTCTGTTTTCCTATTTCCCCGCAGATTTACACACAAAATTTGAAAGTGAAATTCGTAATCACCCGTTGCGCTCAGAAATAATCTCAACCGTAATTGCGAACCAACTTGTCAATCGTGTTGGTATCACCGCAATATGGCGTGTCAGCGAAGAAATGGTTTGCGACGTGCTGGATGTTATAAAGGCCTATCTGTTCACATTTGAATCGACTGACTTGGATTCAATCCATAATCGAATCACGCAGGTAGATTGGTCACAAGAAAATTCCAGAATATTGTTAACAAAAGAAGTTCGACGTTTTCAAGATCGAGTTGTCCGCTGGTTGCTTTCCAACCGAGCAATGGGGCATGATTTTTTCAGTGAAATTTTTGAAACGCGCACGGCATTTTCAGAAATTCGCCACGTCGTACACACGGGGCTAAAAGGTGATGAACGAGTCCGCTGGCAGCGTCAAACCGCCGAATATACAGAAGCTGGAGTTGAAGCTGATTTGGCAGCAGGCGTTGCTGGATTGCTCGATGAGTATGCGGCTCTTGATTTGCTTAATTTGAAACTTGCTGAGCCAATCGCCACCTCTAGTGAACGCTATTTTGAAATTTCGAACTCGCTTGCAGGTGATCGAATTTTGAATCTGATTAGTGCACTACCCAGAACTGATATTTGGCAGACTAAAGCTCGAGCAGCTTTACGAGCTGATATGTACGGCATTCTTGCAAATGTGACTGCCTTTTGTATTCAATCAAAATTGTCGATTACAGATTGGCAGGAACTTCATGCTGTGGAAATCCATAAAATCCAAAGTTTGGTAACCGAAATTGAACAGCTTTCGGTTGTGGATATCGCTGCACTTTCTGTAGTGCTCAGAAATTTACGAAATTTCGCAAATCAAATAGGCAGCTCCCAAAGTACTAGTTAAGTTATACGAAGAGTGTCGAAAATGTGATGAATTTTTGACGCAGGGTTTTGCCATTTATATTTTGAGATGCTTACTTTTTTCGAAATTTAGTTTCATTTAGTTTTACCTCGAAGCCGCGGGATGCCCCCTGAAACCCATCCCGCGGCTCACTCGGAGGTAATTTTGAAGCTTCAACACTTACTTGAAGATCCCACAATTGAAGAGATTTGGATCAACTCACCAGAGGCAGTTTTCGTGGCGCGAAATGGCGTCACTGAGCAAATCAGAATTCAAACAACTGCCGATGAGATTGCTATCTGGATAGAGCGATTAATGGCACACTCACAGCGTCGGCTTGATCGGTCATCACCTTTTGTAGATGCAACGCTCAAAGATGGATCCCGTTTACATGTCGCGATTCCGGACGTGGTTGAAAAACATTGGGCAATCAATATTCGACGGTTTATTAAACGGATGAACACGCTTCCGGCGTTGGAAGCTGCAGGCGTGATGAACCAAGAGATTGCCTTATTGCTGGAGGCTGCAGTTTTATCGGGCTATAACATCATCGTTAGCGGTGGGACTGGGGCTGGAAAAACCACTATGGTGAATTCACTTCTTGCGGTGGTTCCCTCATCAATCCGAATTATTACTTGCGAAGAAGTCCGCGAGCTCGAAGTGAAACAGCCAGACCACGTTGCTTTGCAAACTAAACCTGCAAATCTTGAAGGTAGTGGGGCAGTCGATCTCAGGGAGTTAATCAAGCAATCTCTGCGAATGCGTCCCGAACGTCTAGTGGTTGGTGAGGTGCGTGGAGCTGAAGCGTTCGACATGTTGTTGGCTTTCAATAGTGGTCAGCCGGGATTCGCCACCATTCACGCAAACTCTGCAGCCGAAGCCATTTCAAAACTGACAGCGTTGCCACTCTTGGCAGGGAGAAATGTGACCCGAGATTTTGTTGTACCAGCGGTCGCAAGTGCCGTGGATTTGATTGTTCAAGTGCAGCGGGATCACACGGGAAATCGACATGTCGTGGAGATCGTGGCTACTACGGGTGAAGTTCAAAACGGTGCCGTTGAGTTCTATCCGTTGATTGTTCGAGAGCGAAATAGTTGGCGTATTTGCTCGTCCAAGCTTTCGAAGAGCGAAGTCAGACATGGCGTGGTTGATGCAGCCGCATTGTGGGCCGCTATTTCAATTCCACTTCGTACGCAGGTCGCCTGATGGCTCAACTGATCGGCATGGGTTTTGGGTTAGGTTTTTGGTTCGTCGTTCTAAGTGTTTGGCCGAATCTAAAAAAACCGATCCAAAGAGCACCGAAACGCGTAACTTTGGATTGGCCAACTTTCATTGATGATGTTGCAAGTGGTGTTCGTTCTGGATTGACGTTGCCTAGTGCGACTTTCGAGGCTGGAAAACGTCTGCCGGATGTTGCAGCCAAAATTTTCAAGAACACTGAAGAAGTGTGGCGAGAAGTTGGTGGATATGAAAACACTTTGTCGGTGCTTAGCCTGCGATTTACCGAACCAGGTTTTCAACTGTTCGCCAAGACCGCGGCATTAGCTTTTGCCCAGGGTGGAAACAACACTCCGACTGTACTTTCACAGTTAGCTAGAAGTTTGCGGGCTCGAAAACAACTTGAAAACGACATAGCTGCTCGCCAAGCAACCACAATCAACTCGGCCAAGGTGGCTCTAGCTGCGCCACTTTTAGTCCTGTTGCTCACGAGTGCGCGGCCCGAAGTACGGTCTGCATATAGCAATCCCACGGGATTTCTGGTTTTAGTTGGGATTGTGGCGATTTCAATCGGTTCCTACCGATTGATGATTCGGACAGCAAAACTTCCGGAGTTGGAGTTCATCCGATGATTACCGGGACGCTAATCGGGGGCTTTTTTGGCTTTGGGATTTGGCTCATCGGCATGCGGAGTGTTTCATTTAAAAGGTTCAACACTTTAACTTCGTTGCAGTTGCGGTGGGCATACGGCGCTCCCGCTTTAGCAACCGTAGTGCTGGGAGCTCTTCGGATGCCTTTGGTGGTTTTGGTTTTGAGCGTGGGAATCTTTGTGTTTGTGGGAATGCAACTCGACAACCATTTTGCAAAACAGAGGGTTGCTGCTGCAAAGCTTGAAGATAGTTTGATGCTTCCGAATTTGATTGATCTTTTATCTGTTGCGATTACTGCTGGATTATCGCCTGCAGCCGCACTTGAAACCGCAATCATGCAAGCAGACGAAACCATCCAACGAAATTGGGAGTTACTGCAGCGTGATAGTCAAGAACTCAACTTTAGTTTTCGGCTAAGTCAGGTTGCCCGAACAAATTCAGGATATGCATCTGGCAGGCTGGCCGAACAAATTTTGATTTCGCTGGAACGTGGCACCCCAATCCTGCCGATGCTCGATGCCATCGCTACCGATATCCGATCTACTAATTATCGAAATTTGAATGAGAAAGCAGCAGCAAAAGATGTCTGGATGATGCTTCCCGTGGTTTTTGGGATTTTGCCGGCAGTAACGGCAGTAGCAATTTATCCAGCTTTAACAACGCTATCTACAATCTAGGAGAAAAATGAAATATCTGAATTCAGTGCTTATCAAGTTATCAGCCGAGCATGGCGACGTGCCAGGCTGGGTCTTAGTAACAGTTATGACGGCTGGTCTTGTAACTGCGCTTTGGCTAGTTGCAGATGGCCAACTTTCCAGTGTCTTAAATCGGGCAATCTCACAGGTCGCTGGTTAATGAATATCAGAGCAGCGGATGGAAGTGCTCCACTGGGGTTTGC
>JBEAZM010000054.1:0-7910 GCA_041170125.1 Actinomycetota bacterium | reverse complement strand
CTTGACTCAAACGTCATGCAGATTGAAGACATTGTCTCTACCATCGAATACTTGGTGCGCTTGCATTCTGGTGAAACTGGAATGCAGACAGCCCGTGGTTCAGTTGATGTTGAGATTGACGAAATCGATCACTTGGGTAACCGTCGCCTTCGTACCGTTGGTGAGTTGATTCAGAATCAGCTCCGCACCGGTCTTTTGCGTATGGAACGTGTCGTACGTGAACGTATGACCACCCAAGATGTCGAAGCAATCACCCCGACGACTTTGTTGAACATTCGTCCAGTTGTCGCTTCCATCAAAGAATTCTTCGGCACCAGCCAGTTGTCCCAGTTCATGGATCAGACCAACTCACTTTCTGGTTTGACCCACAAGCGCCGTTTGTCAGCGCTTGGACCTGGTGGCCTATCGCGCGAGCGGGCAGGTTCCGAAGTTCGTGACGTTAACCCGTCGCACTACGGCCGTATGTGCCCAATCGAAACCCCTGAAGGTCCAAACATTGGTTTGATTGGTTCTCTCTCAACCTTTGCTCGGGTTAACTCTTTCGGTTTCATTGAAACGCCATACCGCGTTGTGAAGAAGGGCAAAGCAACCGACGACATCGTTTACCTTGCAGCTGACGAAGAAGAGAAGTACGTCATCGCTCAGGCAAACGCAATCCTGAACGACAAGAACGAATTCGTTGAAGATCGAATTTTGGTTCGTCGTAAGGGTGGCGAAGTTGACTTGGTCCTCGCGGCCGACGTTGACTTCATGGACGTCTCACCTCGCCAGATGGTTTCGGTCGCTACCGCGATGATTCCGTTCTTGGAACACGACGACGCAAACCGTGCACTCATGGGTGCAAACATGCAGCGTCAGGCCGTTCCTTTGGTTCGCACTGAAGCTCCATTCGTTGGTACCGGTATGGAACATCGCGCAGCGAAAGATGCCGCTGATGTTGTTACCGCAACCAAAGCTGGTGTTGTGCACGAAGTCAGTGCTGACGAAATCGTTGTACAGAATGACGATGGCAAGTACAGCCACTACTTCCTCACCAAGTTCCGCCGCTCCAACCAGGGTACCTGCGTTAACCACCAGCCACTCGTCGCCAAGGGCGATCGGGTAGAGGTTGGTCAGGTTATTGCTGATGGTCCTGCAACCTCGAATGGCGAAATGGCGCTCGGCCGTAACTTGCTCGTGGCATTCATGTCATGGGAAGGTCACAACTTCGAAGACGCGATCATCTTGTCGCAGCGTCTCATCCAAGATGACGTACTCACCTCGATTCACATTGAGGAATACGAAATCGACGCCCGCAACACCAAGCTCGGTGAAGAAGAAATCACCCGCGATATTCCAAACGTCAGCGAAGAAGTGCTGAAGGACTTGGACGAACGCGGCATCATTCGCATCGGTGCTGAGGTTGTTCCTGGCGACATCTTGGTCGGCAAAGTAACCCCTAAGGGTGAAACCGAACTCACTCCAGAAGAACGTTTGTTGCGCGCAATCTTTGGTGAAAAGGCTCGTGAAGTTCGCGACACCTCACTCAAAGTGCCACACGGCGAATCTGGCGTCATCGTTGATGTTCGCGTATTCGACAAAGATGAAGACTCACTACCAAACGATGTCAATCAGTTGGTCCGCGTCTACATCGCTCAGAAGCGCAAGATCACCGAAGGTGACAAGCTCGCAGGTCGTCACGGCAACAAGGGTGTTATCTCGAAGATTCTCCCAGTTGAAGACATGCCATTCCTCGAGGACGGCACTCCAGTCGACATCGTCTTGAACCCACTCGGTGTGCCATCGCGTATGAACATCGGCCAGATTTTGGAAACCCACTTCGGCTGGGTTGCAAAGAATGGTTGGGAAATCGAAGGAACTCCAGACTGGGCTGAGCACATCAAGCCAGAAGCTCGCAAAGCAGCTCCAGGTACTCGAGTTGCAACCCCAGTATTCGACGGTGCACACGAGAACGAAGTTCGCGGCCTCTTGGCCTCAACTTTGCCATCCGCAAACGGCGAACGCTTGATCAACGCTAACGGCAAAGCTCGCTTGTTTGATGGTCGCTCTGGCGAGCCATTCCCAGGCGAAATCACTGTTGGCTACAAGTACATCTTGAAGTTGCACCACTTGGTGGACGACAAGATTCACGCCCGCTCAACCGGTCCTTACTCCATGATCACCCAGCAGCCACTTGGCGGTAAAGCCCAGTTCGGTGGCCAGCGCTTTGGTGAAATGGAAGTTTGGGCGCTCGAGGCATACGGTGCGTCTTACGCACTGCAGGAACTCCTCACCATTAAGTCTGACGACGTTCACGGCCGCGTAAAGGTCTACGAATCCATCGTCAAGGGTGAAAACGTTCCAGAGCCAGGCATTCCAGAATCCTTCCGCGTTTTGTTGAAGGAAATGCAGTCGCTCTGCCTCAATGTTGAAGTCATCAACAGCGCCGGTGAAGCTATCGAACTGAAGGAAATTCAGGACGAGACCGATTCCCGAAACCTCGAAGGTCTCGGTATCGATTTGTCACGTGCTGAACCCTCCAGTGTTGAAGAGCGCTAAGCGCACCGCCCGAAAAACTTCGAACGAATCGATAAGGAACAACCGTGCTAGATGTGAATCTGTTCGAGCAACTGCGGATTGGCTTAGCCAGTGCTGATGACATCCGCAAGTGGTCACATGGCGAAGTAAAGAAGCCAGAGACCATTAACTACCGTACTTTGAAGCCAGAGAAAGACGGCCTCTTCTGCGAGAAGATCTTCGGACCTACTCGCGACTGGGAATGCTACTGTGGCAAGTACAAGCGCGTCCGTTACAAGGGCATCGTTTGTGAGCGCTGTGGTGTTGAAGTAACCCGTTCCAAAGTCCGTCGCGACCGGATGGGTCACATTGAGCTTTCAGCTCCTGTGACTCACATCTGGTACTTCAAAGGTGTCCCATCCCGCATGGGTTACCTCTTGGATTTGGCACCAAAAGACCTTGAAAAAGTCATTTACTTCGCTGCCAACATGATTACTTTTGTTGATGAAGCTGGACGTCACGAGAACCTTCCACGTTTGGAGCAGGAACTCACCCGCAAAATCAACAACCTTTCCAAGAAGCGTGACGAAGCTATCGAAGTTCGGGCACAAGCAATGGAAACCGAGTTGGCTGCTCTCGAAGCTGAAGGCGCCAAAGCAGATCAGAAGCGCAAGACCCGTGAAAACGGCGAGCGCGACATGGCTGCGATTCGCAAAAACTTCGACACCCAGATCGAGAAAATTCAGCGAGTCTTTGATCGCTTCAAGAACTTGAAGGTTCAGGATCTCGAAGGTGACGCACAGCTTTACACCGCAATGCGCACTGAATACGGCCGCTGGTTTGAAGGTGGCATGGGCGCAGCTGCAGTGCAGAAACGTTTGGCTAACTTCGATCTCGAAGCTGAGTCCATAAAACTTCGCGACATTGTGAAGAATGGCAAGGGTCAGAAGAAGACCCGTGCACTCAAGCGACTCAAGGTCGTTCAGTCCTTCATCAACACTGGTACCTCACCAGCTGCAATGGTGCTCGACGTCGTACCAGTTATCCCACCAGATTTGCGCCCAATGGTGCAGCTCGACGGTGGCCGCTTTGCGACCTCCGACTTGAACGATTTGTACCGCCGTGTCATCACCCGTAACACACGTCTAAAGCGATTGCTGGATCTCAACGCTCCAGAAATCATCGTTAACAACGAAAAGCGTATGTTGCAGGAAGCTGTTGACGCACTGTTCGACAACGGTCGCCGTGGTCGCCCAGTCACTGGTCAGTCAAACCGCCCACTCAAGTCTTTGAGCGACATGCTCAAAGGCAAGCAGGGACGTTTCCGTCAGAACTTGCTCGGCAAGCGCGTGGACTATTCCGGTCGTTCAGTTATCGTGGCTGGCCCGACATTGAAGTTGCATCAGTGTGGTCTGCCAAAGCAGATGGCACTCGAACTCTTCAAGCCGTTCGTCATGAAGCGTTTGGTTGATCTAAACCACGCTCAGAACATCAAGTCCGCAAAGCGCATGGTTGAACGTAGCCGCTCAATCGTGTGGGATGTGCTCGAAGAAGTAATTACTGAACATCCAGTGTTGCTGAACCGCGCACCGACCTTGCACCGTCTTGGTATCCAGGCCTTCGAACCAAAACTTATTGAAGGTAAAGCCATTCAGATTCACCCACTCGTCTGTGTTGCCTTCAACGCCGACTTCGACGGTGACCAGATGGCTGTGCACGTACCACTGAGTGCTGAAGCTCAGGCTGAAGCTCGCATCTTGATGTTGTCTTCGAACAACATTTTGTCGCCAGCATCCGGCAAGCCAATCACCACTCCAACGCAGGACATGGTGCTTGGTATCTACCACCTAACAGGTGAAGATAAAGGTGCTGCCGGCGAAGGTCGGGCATTCACCAGCATGGCTGAAGCAATCATGGCTTACGACCGCGGCGATTTGAGCTTGCGGGCAAAAGTCAAGATTCGCCTCGACAATGTGACTCCAGGCCCAGGCATGGAAGCCCCTGAAGGTTTTGCTTTCGGTGACTCCCTCTTGGTCGAGACCACACTTGGTCGTGCATTCTTCAACGACGCGCTCCCAGCTGACTACCCATTCGTTAACACTGTGGTTGGCAAGAAGCAGCTTGGCGACATCATCAACCGGATGACCGATGTGTATCCAAAGGTTGCAGTCGCAGGTACTTTGGACAATCTGAAGGAACTCGGTTTCCACTGGGCAACCCGTTCAGGTGTTTCTATCGGTATCGTCGATGTGGTTGTGCCAGAAGGCAAAGCTGCGCGTTTGGCTCAGGCCGAAGACGACGCTGCCAAGATCGATAAAAACTACGACCGTGGTTTGATCACTGCTGCTGAACGTCGCAAGGAACAGATTGATATCTGGACCAAAGCCACTGACGAAATCGGTGAAGAGATGTTGAAGAACTTCGACGCCTCTAACCCAGTCTTCAAGATGGCTGACTCTGGCGCTCGAGGCAACATGCTTCAGGTTCGTCAGCTCGCAGGTATGCGTGGTTTGGTAGCAAACACCAAGGGCGAAATCATGCCGCGTCCAATCAAGTCGAACTTCCGTGAAGGTCTCTCCATGTTGGAGTACTTCATCTCGGCTTACGGCGCGCGTAAGGGTCTTGCTGACACCGCACTTCGTACTGCAGACGCGGGTTACCTAACTCGTCGTTTGGTGGACGTATCGCAAGATGTCATCATTCGTGAAGCTGACTGTGGCACCGAGCGTGGCATGGACAAGATCATTGGTGATATCGAAAACGGTGTTGTAACCCGTCACGCTTTCGCTGAAACTGCAGTCGTATCGCGTGCGGTCTCGGAAGACGTGGTTGATGCAGCCGGTAACGTGCTTGCAGAACGCAACACTGTCGTCACTAACACCATGGTTGATGCCTTCATCGCTGCTGGCGTTTCCGCTATCAAGGTGCGCTCTGTGCTCACCTGTGAATCTAAGCTCAGCACCTGTGGCGCTTGCTACGGCTACAGCTTGGCAACCAACCGTCCGGTTGAAATCGGTGAAGCCATCGGCATCATCGCTGCTCAGTCGATTGGTGAACCAGGAACCCAGCTCACCATGCGTACCTTCCACACTGGTGGTGCGGTCGGTGAAGGTGGCGCGCGTGACATCACGCACGGTTTGCCACGTGTTGTTGAACTCTTCGAAGCTCGCGATCCAAAGGGCAAAGCAATCATCAGCCCAGTCGATGGTGTGATTCGTCTCGAAGAATCCGACAAGGACATCACCTTGTTTGTGATTCCAGATGATGGTTCAGATGAAATCAAGTTCAAGGGAATCAGCAAGGCTGCCCGTCTGTTGAAGCAGGCTGGCGACCGGGTTGAGGTTGGACAGAAGATCACTGAAGGTGTTATCGATCCGAAGGACAAACTCGAAGTTCAGGGCGTTAACGAAGCTCAGAAGTTCTTGGTTGATCAGGTCCAAGAGGTTTACCGCGGACAGGGTCAGAGCATCCACGACAAGCACATTGAAGTTATCGTGCGACAGATGCTGCGTCGCATCATCATTGTTGACAGTGGCGACACTGACTTCCTTGATGGCGACTTGGTTGATCGTTCAGAGTTCACCACCAAGAACCGTGAGGTTGCGAAGTCAGGTGGCCAACCAGCTACCGGTCGTCCAGAGCTCATGGGTATCACCAAGGCCTCGCTCGCAACCGAATCATGGTTGTCGGCGGCTTCCTTCCAGGAAACCACCAAGGTGCTTACCGATGCGGCATTGCAGGCCAAGAGCGATCGCTTGCTCGGCCTCAAGGAAAACGTCATCTTGGGCAAGCTCATCCCAGCAGGTACCGGCTTAGCTCAGTACCGCAACGTGACTGTTTCCCCAACCGACGAAGCGAAAGCTGCGTTGTACGCAAACATCTCCTCTTATGCAGATGATTACGGCGACATTGGTTTCGGTTCTGGTTCCGGTGAAGCTGTTCGCTTGGATGATGTTCGTCTCAACGAGGACTTCTACTAAGCCAAACCCTTTTGTGTGGCCAACTCTTCGGAGTTGGCCACACTTTTTTGTTGAAACAAACTTGGTTGGATTACATTGCAAAGATGTCTTCGACTTGAAGTGCCACCAAGTACCCTCTGCGGGTGAGCGCTGAAGACCCAGTTATTAAGTTTCGTGACAAGTATTTTCGACTGGCCTATTCAGCCGCTGAAATAAATGCAGGTGTACAGACGGAAGAGTTTCGTCGCCTAATTGCGCACGCTCAAAAAAATAATGCCTGGTGGCGAAATCGGATTCAGAATGAATTTGGCAGCTTTCGCACGCAAGCTGACTTAATGGCTTCGCTTACAGAAATTCCAGTCACTACTCGTTCTCAGATTCAAACTTGGGGCGAGCAGCCGTGGATCCTGCCAAAAAACAGTAAGCCAGGGCATTTTGTTCGATATCGCACAAGTGGCTCAACCGGTCAGCCGGTTGTGGGTTTGCGTTTTGCACCCCTGAATCACACGGTTGAAAATGCAATCACTCTGATGGAGTGGAAATGGTTTCAACGTAAAGAAAATTTCAAAATTTTGGACCTGCGAGTCTTCGGAAAGTTTGTGGACGATGCAGGCATGAGCCCGATGTTCGAATTGGCTGGTTACACCGGCCGCCGTTGGGAACGCTCAACTTCAGATTACTCGGTGAGTGAGTTATTCGAGTACATCGAGCAGATTCGCCCTGATTACATCTACAGCAATGGCATCACTTTGCGACAGTTAGCGCAATATGGATTTGAACAAGATCGCACTATCCCGGTTTCTCAGTTCTTGTCGGTTGCAGATCCGATTGACTTGTCGACTCGAGAATTAGCGAGGGACACTTTCGGTGCAATGATTGTCGATCGGTACTCCTCGAAAGAAGTCGGCATGATTGCTTTGCAATGTCCTGCGGCGGACCATCTACATGTGATTGAAACAACCAAGATTGTTGAGATTCTGGATGAATCTGGCCAGCCCGTCCAAGCCGATGAAACTGGCCGAGTTGTGATAACCGACTTGCACAGTGTGGCCGCCCCGTTGATTCGCTATGAGCTGGGCGATTTCGCGCAGTGGGAGACCGCTCCATGTCCGGTTGGGATAAATTGGCGGGCAATAAAAAGAGTTAAAGGTCGTATCCGCGACACCGTGAAAGATCCGAATGGGGAACAACGCATCGTCTCCTTCGCTGGTGTCGTTTGGTTGACTTGGCGAAAAATTCGGGATCAACACGTGGTGCGATTTGATGATCGGATTGTGATGTTTATCGAGCTGGTCGAGCCACTATCGCCAGCCGAGACCCAGACCCTGACCGATTCGTTACACACAATCTTTTATACGGATGCGCCTGTAATGATTCTCCGGCGGAATGACTTGTCCCGGATTCCGTACATTAAGCGGAAAGACTTTACGAAGCGCGAAACTAATTTTCCGGCGG
>JBEAZM010000053.1:0-2926 GCA_041170125.1 Actinomycetota bacterium | reverse complement strand
TTTGACAAGGTTGGAGAACTCAACCGAATTGCTGGTGGTATCGCTGCGTCACCCGGAGCTGCGGTTGGTAAGTGTGCCTTCAGTACCGAACAAGCGGTCGCTATGGCGGCAACAGGAGATGCGGTAATTCTGGTTCGTAAAGAAACCAATCCAGATGATCTTGCTGGCATGGTTGCGAGTGCTGGCATATTGACCAGTCGGGGTGGAAAAACTTCGCACGCTGCAGTAGTTGCTCGAGGCATGGGCAAAACCGCCGTTTGTGGAGCCGACGATTTGGTGGTTGATGCAGCTCATCAGCAATTCACAACCATCGAGGGCAAGGTATTCAAAGCCGGTGACACAATTTCGATAGATGGCACCTCTGGCGATATTTACGCTGGCGAAGTGCCAGTGACGGCATCTGCGGTTACCCAATACTTCAACGGCGAGTTATCCGCGGAACAAATTCAATCTGATGCTTTAGTGCGGGCGGTTGATCATTTAATTTTTCACGCAGATTCCGTTCGCCGGTTACGCATTAGGGCGAATGCCGACACAGCAGAAGATGCAGCTCGAGCCCGCCGAATGGGAGCTGAGGGCATTGGTTTAACTCGAACTGAGCACATGTTTCTAGGTGATCGTCGGCAACTAATCGAACAAGTCATTTTGGCCGAGTCTGAATCTGAGCGGCAAATTGCCATCCAGGCTTTGTTACCGATGCAAACAACTGACTTTGAAGCGATTTTAAAAGCGATGGACGGACTCCCCGTAATCATCCGACTGATTGATCCGCCGTTACATGAATTCCTTCCCGACTACACCGAACTTTCCGTGCAGGTAGCCCTGCAAAAAGCCGCCGGTTCACCCAACTTAAAAGACGAAAAACTTTTAGCCGCAGTGAATCGCATGCATGAAGCCAACCCAATGCTTGGTTTGCGGGGTGTCCGGCTCGGTTTAATTTTTCCAAGTCTGTTTTCATTGCAGATAGAAGCAATCGCTGAGGCGGCAGCCCTCCGCATTAAACAGGGTGGTCATCCGCATGCAGAAATTATGGTTCCACTAGTTGCGACTGTCGCGGAACTCGAACCAGTTCGGCGCGAGGCGGAGCGTGTGATTGAACGCATCGCCGCTAAGCATGGCATCGAGCTGAGCATTCCAATTGGAACGATGATCGAACTCCCCCGTGCCGCACTTACTGCTCACCGAATTGTGCGAGCAGCCGATTTCTTTAGCTTCGGTACGAACGATTTAACCCAAACCACTTGGGGATTTAGCCGAGATGATGTTGAGGCAGCATTTTTCTCGGAATATCTTGAGCGCGGAATTTTTGGCACGTCACCTTTCGAAAGTATCGACCTACCTGGGGTGGGTGAACTCGTCCGAATTGGGTCAGAAAAGGCTCGTGGAGTTAAACCAGAGTTACCAATCGGTGTCTGTGGCGAGCACGGTGGCGATCCACGGAGCATTCACTTTTTCCATGAAATTGGTTTGGATTACGTAAGTTGCTCTCCATACCGGGTTCCGGTAGCCCGACTAGAAGCAGCTCGGGCAGCACTTTCCACAGGTTCGCAATCGAGTACTGCCTAAAGCTAATTTTCGGAGTTGCGCGAAGATTCGGTTATGACCGAACCACAGCGCAGCTCCGAACCAGGCGAGTTTTACGTTCTTCCTGGAGTAGGTCCGTATCCACACCCTTGGCCAGCGGGTAGTGACTACGATGAAAAGTTGTTGGCTGAAGGCGACAATCGAAACGTCCAAGATGAGTTTCGCTACCTCAGTGTTGCTGCCATCGCCGAACGTCTATCGCAACGACGCGAACCTGTTGAAGTAGCGATCGAGAACTGGCAACATGATTTAAACATCGGTGCGCTAGTTCGCACGGCAAATGCTTTTAACGTGAATCGGTTTCACATAATCGGGAATAAACACTGGAACCCGAACGGTGCTGTCGGCACGTACAAGTACCTTGAGATTGAACATCACTTGGATGTTGACTCGTTTGAACGAGAAGTGAAAAGTCGGGATCTGCCTATCATTGGATTTGAGCATGCAGAAAACTCGGAACCGCTCGAGACTGCACGACTGCCGCGCCGATGTGTACTGTTGTTTGGAAATGAAGGACTTGGGTTAACCGCAGAAGCCCTCGCAGCCTGCGACAAAATCTACGAAATCGCACAAGCAGGATCGGTTCGTTCGATAAATGCTTCGGCCGCTGGTGCAATCGCACTTTACGCCTGGCGCATCCAGTCCGAAAACTAACCAACCGCTGCTTTATCGTGCATTCGACTTCTATCGTGGTAGCAATTCGAAGGCTGATTCCAATCTTGGCAGTTCTCGCATAACAACATCAACTGGATGCAATCTGGATGACTGCAGTTATAGAACTGATTGGTTGGGCCTTCACATCCATCGCATTTGCCGAGCACTTCAGGATTCTTTGAAAAGTTCACTGTCATCCGACCATCAAAGGTATAAAGCGACCCTTCCCATAGTCCATCGTTTTTGAACTGCTCGCCGTAACGGACTACGCCACCTTGAATTTGGTAAACCTCTTTGAACCCACGATTTTTCATCGCAACCGAAAGAATTTCGCATCGCACACCACCTGTGCAGTAAGTGACGATAGGTTTGTCTTTCAAATCGTCATACTTGCCGCTCTCGATTTCTTTGATGAAATCACGAGTGTTACAGTGTCAGGAACTAGAGCGTTTTTAAACAAACCAATCCGAGATTCATAGGCGTTACGCCCGTCAAAGAAAACCACGTCATCACCACGCTCTGCTACCAGTTTGTTTACTTCAGCAGGCTTGAGGTGAACGCCACCGTTGACTACGCCGTTTTCATCAACCTCAATCTCGTCAGCCAGCCCGAAAGCGACCAATTCTTGCTTCGCGTTCACCTTCAGCTTAGGAAATTCCAGGCCAGTTCCCGGCGACCACTTAAAGTC
>JBEAZM010000052.1:0-3158 GCA_041170125.1 Actinomycetota bacterium | reverse complement strand
TTATTAACCGAGTGTTAGTAGATGTTGGATTGATTGAATCAAACGTCGCTTGGTTCGATGAACCTTGGTTAGCACGTGGAGTGGTAATTCTTGTGAACTTGTGGTTGGGCTTCCCCTACATGTACCTCATCTCCAGTGGTGCCCTGCAGGCCATTCCACAAGAATTGACCGAGGCAGCTGCTATTGATGGCGCTACTGCTTGGCAGTCGTTCCGGATGGTGACGCTTCCTTTGCTGCTGCAGGTGCTCTTCCCGTTGCTGATTGCCTCGTTTGCATTCAACTTCAACAACTTCAACATGATTTATCTCCTTACGGGTGGTGGACCGAAAGATGAGTTGGCCGGCGAGCGAGCAGGTGCGACAGACATCCTGATCAGTTACGCATACAACACTGCGATTGCAAATCCGTTGGATCAAAACTTCGGTTTGGCTTCAGCAATTTCACTCTTTATGTTCATCATTGTTGGTGTGCTCTCCATGTGGAGCTTGCGCCGTTCCAAGGCTTTGGAGGAGTTTTAAATCATGAATACACTTCGTAAAAATCTTTGGCGGCATGCCTATGCGTGGGCTTTAATTCTGTTCACGGCATTTCCAATCTACGTCGTCTTTGTGTCGGCCTTGGATATCACGGGATCGCTCGCGACCTCTTCTTTTTTCCCCAGTGCATTTGGCTTGGACAACTTCCAACTTTTGTTCAGTGGTGATGAGCGGGTTCCATTCACCGCTTGGATTAAGAATTCGATGATCCTGGCCACCTTGAACGCAGTAATTTCGGTTGCGATTGGTGCCGCAGCGGCGTACGCGTTTTCGCGCTTACGCTTCCGTGGACGTCGGGCCGGCATTCAGTTCTTGTTGCTAGTTCAGGTGTTCCCATCGTTCTTGGCGCTAGCTGCAATCTACGTCATCATGAGCGAGGTCTACCGAGTATTCCCAATGTTTGGTTTGGGTAGCCCCGGCGGTTTGCTTTTGGTTTACCTCGGCGGTTCCATGGGCGTAAACGCATGGCTACTCAAAGGCTTCTTCGATTCAATTCCAGCTGAACTCGACGAGTCCGCCAAGATTGACGGTGCCTCACCAGCCCAGATTTACTGGTTGATTTTCTTACCGTTGGCAGCACCAGTGCTTGCGGTAGTCGCGTTGCTCTCGTTCATTGGCACCTTCAATGAATTCGTTATGGCTTCCTTATTCCTGACTGATCCGGAAGCCCGAACGGTAGCTGTGGGCCTACAGCAATTCGTGGGCCAGCAATACGCTCAAAACTGGGGACCTTTCACGGCTGGTTCGTTGATTGCCTCGATTCCATTGGTGATCATCTTCTTGAGCCTTCAGAAGTACATCGTCGGTGGTCTCACCGCAGGGTCTGTTAAAGGATGATTTCGCACCCTCTCGGTGCACATCACGACGGGTCGGGCTTGTATGTCTCTAACTCTGCTCCAGAGTTAGAAGAGGTTGTACAAGTCCGACTTCGTGTAAACAAGCCCGAGTTACCCGAGCACGTTTCTATCCGCGCAGTGTTCGATGGTGAACCGAAAATGATTACAGCACATGTTTCACATGAGACCGCTGATCATGTTTGGTTTACTGCCGAATTGCTGATTCGAAATTTCACACAGAACTATCGCTGGCTGTTGACTGGTGGCAGCTATGGCTATCGCTGGTTAAACAGCCTCGGTTTGCATGTTCGCGATGTTTCCGATGCTGGTGATTTTCGTATCGTTGCTTTTCCAGCCACCCCAACCTGGATGAGTCAGAGTGTTGCCTATCAGATCTTCCCAGATCGTTTTGCGAGCAGTGGTCGGAAATATGAGGTCCCTGAGTATTTCGTTTCGCGAGAGTGGGGACAACATCCCGAGGGGCGTTCCCGTAACACCGGACGCGAATATTTCGGTGGCGATCTCTGGGGGATTGCTGAAAAGCTCGACTACTTAGAAGATCTCGGAATCGATTTGGTTTATTTGACGCCAATCTTTCCTGCCCACTCGACCCATCGCTATGACTCGCAGAACTTTTATGAAGTTGATCCGTTGCTTGGCGGCAACGAAGCGTTAATTCATTTAGTGGAATCCGCGCATGCACGCGGGATGAAAGTCGTTGGGGACATCACGCTGAATCATTGTGGTCGCCATCACGAATGGTTCACATCGGCGCTAGCAGGTGATTCACGAACCCGAGAGTTTTTCACTTTTGATGATCGACTCGAACACGGATACGAGTGCTGGTTTAACGTTCCATCGCTGCCCAAGTTCAACTTTCACTCCGAATCATTGCGCCGAAAACTTCTCACGGATGAAGATTCCATATTGCGTCATTGGTTAAAACCACCGTTCAACCTAGATGGCTGGCGAGTTGATGTTGCAAACATGGCGGGTCGTCAGGGCGAAACCGATTTGACGCACGAAATCGCTCGGATTGCTCGGCAAGTCGTGCGGGAATGTGGCCCGGACAAAATACTGATTGCTGAGCATTTTCACGATGTTGGTCCTGATCTAACTGGGGACGGTTGGCAAGGTGGCATGAACTACACCGGCGTACAAAGTCCGGCCTGGGCATGGTTGAGTGGTGAGGAATTCCTTACTCGCGGAAATCCGGCGGTAAATCGAATGGAAACAGTTTCAGCTCATGAAGCAGTCGCAGCAATCAACGACTTCTCAGCTCGAATGCCGTGGCGCTCACGTATAGCCAGTTGGTCGTTGCTCGATAGTCATGACACCGCTCGGGTTCGATCGGTGGTTGGCAGTGATGAACGCCAAATCGCAGCAGCAGGGCTGATGTTTGGACTTCCAGGTACGCCAATGATTTTTATGGGCGATGAATATGGTGCTGAGGGTTGGTGGGGTGAAGACTCCCGAACCACCATGCCGTGGGACGACATCGAGAAACTAAATCCAACCACCCAGCAGGCTTATCGAGCCCTGATTAATCTGCGGCGGACATCGAGCGCTCTCGCTGAAGGTGGCCTGCAATGGGTGGCTGTGAGTGACGATGCAATCGCTTTCATTCGCGAAAGTGTTAGTGAAAAATTGTTATTTGTAATTACCCGAAATCTGACTCGTCTAGAGCTGCCTACTTGGCTAGGCTCAGGCACAACTTGGCAACAACTTTTTGGGGAGTTCTCCTTAGAGAGTACTTCGGTGACATCGAAAGTGGCAGGTACATCAA